>NZ_JBHVFE010000037.1:0-34946 GCF_042801945.1 Kitasatospora sp. NPDC057542 | reverse complement strand
CCGCCCCACGGCACACCACCCACCTGCCCCACCCTCCCGCTTCGGGGGCGGCACGTCGGCCCGGCCGACGTCCCGCCCCCGTCGTGGTTCCGGCTACTGTTCGTCGCCGTCCTCGTCCTGTTCGTCGTCGCCCTGGTCGCCGTCGATGCCCTGGTGGGAGCCGACGGGCTTGGCGAAGACCTGGGAGTTCTCGCTCGCCGCCGGGCCGTTGGCGCCGGCGACCAGGTTGCCGCTGGTCGAGTCGAACAGCACGGTCCGGCCGGAGGCGGCCACGATCGGGTCCCTCGACGAGCCGTTGCCGAACGAGCCGTCCGGGGCGTTGGACACCCGCTCGGTGCGGCCGGTGCGCAGGTCCTGGCGGTAGACGTCCCAGCCCGGGTGCTGCGGGCCGGCCACCAGGTTGTCGGCGGCGGACTCGAAGTAGATCCAGCGGTTGTCGGCGGTGATCGAGCCGTGGTCGGAGGAGCCGACCGAGCTGGTGCCGGGCAGGCCGCCGCTGACCTTCGTCACGACGCCCGTCCGCAGATCCCGTACGTAGAGCACGGTGTGGTAGCGGTGGCCGTTGGTCGAGCCGCCGGGCTCGGCCAGGGTGTAGATCGCGCGCCGCCCGTCGGGGCTGATCGTCGCCTCGAAGCTGGAGCTGCCGATCTGTCCGTCGAGGCCCGCGCTCACGGCGGTGAGCTTCCCGGACCGTACGTCGTAGGTGTAGTAGGGGGCGGCCGTCGGTCGGGCCAGGCTCGGCTGCGCCACGGCTTCCGGGACGCTGCGGCGCGCGGCCTCGGCGGCGCTCGGGGTGAGCTCCACGTCGGCGGAGGCGGTGGCCGCGGCGGCGAGGCCGGGGGTCTGATCGTCCGGCAGCAGGCTGGAGAGGGAACCGAAGCCGATGGTGCGGCCGTCCGCGCTGATCGTGGGGCGGATGGACGTGCTCTCGCCCGGCCTGCCGTTCGCGTCGCGGGAGACCAGCCGGGTGGTGTGGGTCCGGCGGTCGGTGAGGTAGACGTTGATCTTCCAGGTGTAGGGCCTGGCCAGCGAGGGCGCGGGATCGGGGTCCACGACGGTCGGGTCCAGGTCGGTCCGGGAGGACACGTAGGCCACGTACCGGCCGTCGGCGCTGATCGAGGGCGCGTACGAGTAGTGGAACCGGTCGGTGTCGGTGCTGGTGAGCCCGCCGCTGACCAGCTCGGTGCGGCCGGTCCTCCGGTCCCGGACGTACACCTCGGTGCGCCCCTTGACCTGCATGCCGGGCACCACGTTGTCGGCGTTGCTCTCGAAGGCGACGTAGCGGCCGTTGCCGCTGATCGCGGCCTGCTCCGTCCAGCCGTTCAGCACCTCGCCGGAGTCGGACAGGTCGACCCGCTCGGTGCGGCCGGTGCGCAGGTCCTTCACGTAGGCGTCGCGCCCGCCCAGCGCGGGCTGCTCGACCAGGTTCGTGGCCCAGGAGGTGAACAGGGCGTAGCGGCCGTTCGCGCTGATGCCCTGGGCCGAGGACTGGTTGTCGGGCGCGGCGCCGTTGAGTCCGACGCTGACCTGGACGGTGCCGCGCGGCACCGGGGCGGCCTGGGCCGGGGCGGCGGTGACGGCGAGCACGGCGGCCGCGGCCAGGACGCTGCCGCCGCCCGACAGCCACCGGTTGTGGGTCGTCCGGGTGGTACGGGTCATGAGGTCTTCCCCCTCTGATCGCCCGGCCGGGCTCCCTCCCGGCGACGGGCTTTTCGGGTGAGCCAATCGTCGGGAGGGCCGGTGGTCAACGGCTGCGGGTGATCTCGGCGAAAAATACGTCAACGGACGTATGCGGCAAGGGAATCAGGCCATCACAGGCGGCGCAGGAAGACGTCCAGCCGGTTGTTGGTGTCGTCCGGCACCAGGTCGCCGTCGGAGGCGTCGAAGATCACCGTGTCGCCGGTGGCGTCCACGTACGGGCCGTAGGAGGAGGCGGTGCTCTGCCTGCCGTCCCGGGTGAGGCTGATCCGTTCGATCCGGCCGGTCCACAGGTCGCGGCGGAACACGTCGCCGGCGTCGTTGGTGTCGTCGGGGACCAGGTTGTCGGCGCTGGAGTCGAAGTAGACCCAGCGGTCGTCGAGCGTCATGACGCCGTTGGAGGAGGACCACTTCGTGGTGGTGCCGGGCAGGTCGGTGTTGACCTTGGTGAGCTTGCCGGTGGCCAGCTCGTGGACGTACACGTCCAGCCGGTTGCCGTGGCTCGGGCCGGGGAAGCCGCCGACGAACACCGGGATGCTGTAGACCGCGTAGCGGCCGTCCGGGCTTATCCGGCCGTCGCGGGCGACGCCGATCAGCTCTCCGGTGTCGTCCAGGCTGGCGCCGACGACCGTGCCGGTGCCGGCCTTCCAGACGTAGTACGGGTAGTAGCGGGGCCCGGTCAGCTGGGGCGACCCGTCATCCGCGGCCGGGGTGCCCGGGAGCAGGTTGCCGGCCCGGGACGTGAAGCCGACGGTGGAGCCGTCGGCGCTGATCGTCGGGGTGAAAGAGTTGTTGTCGGCGCCCTCGCCCTCCGTGCCGACGGTGACCAGCCGGGTGGTGTGGGTCCAGCGGTCGGTGACGTAGATGTTGCTCCTGCCGCGCTTCACGCCGGGGGCGAGGTCCGTGCGGCTGGAGGAGTAGGCGACGTACCGGCCGTCCCAGCTGAGGGTGGGGCTGTCCGCCGTGCGGATGGTCTGGTCGTCGCCGCTCGGCAGGGCGGCGGCGGTGATCAGCTCGGTGCGGCCGGTCCAGCGGTCGCGGACGAAGACGTCGCTCTCGTGCCGAGGCTGTCCGGGGACGACGTTGGTGGCGGTGGTGCTGAAGGCCACGTAGCGGCCGTTGCCGCTGATCGAGGCGTCCGTGGTGGCGGCGTTCAGCGCGGAGCCGTCGTCGGCGACGCTGGCCCGCTCGATGTGGCCGTTGCGCAGGTCTCGGACGTAGACCTCGTCCGAGTTCGGGGTGCCGGCCACGGGCAGCAGGTTGGTCGCGGTGGAGCGGAACAGCGCGGAGCGGCCGTCACTGCTCAGTCCGAGCGCGGACGACTGGCCGTTGAGCTGCTCGCCCTTGAAGCCCTCGCTGACCCGGGCGGTGTCGCCCTTGGGCGGGCGGGCCTCGGCGGCGGGCATCGCGGCGCCGGCCACGGTGGCGGCCACCAGGACGGCGGCGGTACGGGCCAGTCGGCGGCGGGTGCGTGCGGTGGTCATGGATCGTCCTCCCCTGGGATCACCCGGCCGGGCTCCCTCCCGGCGGCGGGCTTTCGCAGAGCCAACCGTCGGGAGGACCGCTGGTCAACGGCCGGGCGTGATCCCGCCGGGAAATACGTCAACGGACGTATCCCCCAGGGGAGTCAGACGCTCACAGGCGGCGTCGGAAGACGTCCGTGGTGGTGTTGGCGACGCCCGGCACCAGGTTGCCGTCCTCGGCGCTGAACAGCAGCGTCGTGTCGTCGGCGTCGACCTGCGGGAAGAAGGCGGAGGTGGTGCTCTGCGAGCCGTCCTCGGTGAGGGTGACCCGCTCGGTGCGCCCGCTGCGCAGGTCGTGGCGGAAGATGTCGGCCTGCCCGTTGGTGTCGCCCGGCACCAGGTCGGCGACATCGGAGGTGAAGTACACCCAGCGGTCGTTCAGCGGCATCACGGGGTCGTAGGAGGAGTCGATGTTCGTGGCGCCGGACAGCGGCTTGTCGACCTTGGTGGTCTTGCCGGTGGCGAGCTCGCGGACGTAGACGTCCTGGTGCCGGCCGTGCGAGCCGGGCCGGCCGCCCTCCTCGAAGACGGTGTAGACCGCGTAGCGGCCGGAGGGGCTGATCCGCCCGTCGTTGCCGCTGCCGGTGAACTCGCCGGCCTCGTCGTAGCTGGCGCCGGTGATCCGCCCGGTGCGGGCGTCCCAGACGTAGTACGGGTAGGCGCGGATTCCGGCCAGCTCGGCGGGGGCGCCGGCGGCCCGCGGGGCCTGTGCGGCCTCGGCCCGGTCCGCGCCGTCGGGGGCGTCCGCGGCCGCCGACGCGGCTGCGGCGATGGCGGCGGGCGGGGTCTGGTCGGCCGGGAGGAGGTTGCCGGCGCGGGAGCTGAAGCCGATGACGGTGCCGTCCGCGCTGATCGTCGGTCGGTAGGAGCTGTTGTCGGCGGGGGTGCCGTCCGCGCCGGTGCTGATCGCCCGGGTGGTGTGGGTCCAGCGGTCGGTGACGAAGATGTTGAACTTGCCGCGGTGCACGCCGGGGGCGAGGTCGGTGCGGTCCGAGGAGTAGACCACGTACCGCCCGTCCCAGCTGATGGCGGCGTTGAAGGCGTTGCGGATGCTCTGGTCGTCGCCCGCGCCGGAGCTGCCGTCGCCCGCGCTGACCAGCTCGGTGTGCCCGGTCCAGCGGTCGCGGACGAAGACGTCGCTCTCGTGCTTCGGCTGCCCGGGCACCGCGTTGGTGGCGTAGCTGCTGAACACCACGTACCGGCCGTTGCCGCTGATCGCCGCGTCGTTGCTGCCGCCGTCCAGCGCGGAGCCGTCGTCGGCGACGCTGACCCGCTCGGTGTGGCCGTTGCGCAGGTCCCGGACGTAGACGTCGCCCACGGCCCCGGCGCCGCCCGGCAGCAGGTTGGTCGCCGCGGAGGAGAACAGGGCCAGCCGGCCGTCGCCGCTCAGCCCGAGTGCGAGGGAGGCCCCGTCCAGGGCCTCACCCTTGGAGCCCTCGCTGACCCGGGCGGTGTCGCCCTTGGGCGGGCGGGCCTCGGCGACGGGCATCGCGGCGCCGGCCACGGTGGCGGCCACCAGGACGGCGGCGGTACGGGCCAGTCGGCGGCGGGTGCGTGCGGTGGTCATGGATCGTCCTCCCCTGGGATCACCCGGCCGGGCTCCCTCCCGGCGGCGGGCTTTCGCAGAGCCAATCGCCGGGAGGGCCGGTGGTCAACGGCTGTGGGTGATCTCGGCCGAAAATGCGCCGACGGGCGGATTTCGGAGGGGAGTCAGGACCTCAGAGGCGGCGTCGGAAGACGTCCGCGTTGCCGTTGGTGTCGCCCGGTACCAGGTTGCCGTCGTCGGCGCTGAACAGCAGCGTGCCGCCGAACGCGTCGACGTGCGGGAAGTAGGACGCGGAGGCGCTCTGCCCGCCGTCCGCGGTGAGGGAGACCCGGTCGGTCCGGCCGGTCCACAGGTCGTGGCGGAACACGTCGGTCTGCCCGTTGGTGTCGTCGGGCACCAGGACGGAGGCGGTGGAGGCGAAGAAGACCCAGCGGTCGTCGAGGGTCATCTCGGCGTCGAAGGAGGAATCGATGGTGGTGGTGCCGGGCAGTGGGGTGCTGACCTTGGTGACCTTGCCGGTGGCGAGCTCGTGGACGAAGACGTCCTCGTGGACGCCGTGCGAGCCCGGCCGGCCGCCCTCCTGGAAGAGGGCGTAGACCGCGTAGCGGCCGGAGGGACTGATCCGCCCGTCGGAGCCGCTGCCCCGGAGCTCCCCGGCCTCGTCGCGACTGGCGCCGGCGAGCCTGCCCGTGCGGGCGTCCCACACGAAGTACGGGTAGCGGCGGGCGCCGGCCGACGCGGAGGCGGTGTCGGTGCTGTCGGCGACGGCGGCCGGGGCCTGGTCGGCCGGGAGCAGGTTGCCGGCGCGGGAGCTGAAGCCGATGACGGTGCCGTCCGCGCTGATCGTCGGTCGGTAGGAGCTGTTGTCGGCGGGGGAGCCGTCCGCGCCGGTGGAGACCACCCGCGTGGTGTGGGTCCAGCGGTCGGTGACGAAGATGTTGAACTTGCCGCCGCGCACGCCGGGGGCGAGGTCGGTGCGGTCCGAGGAGTAGGTCACGTAGCGCCCGTCCCAGCTGACGGCCGGGTCGTGGGCGGTGCGGATGGTCTGGTCGTCGCCCGCGCCGGAGACGCCGTCGCCGGCCGTGACCAGCTCGGTGCGGCCGGTCCAGCGGTCCTGGACGAAGAGGTCGTTCTGGTGCTTCGGCTGCCCGGGCACCACGTTGGTGGCGCGGGTGCCGAACACCACGTACCGGCCGTCGCCGCTGATCGCCGCGTCGCCGGCGCCGTCGTCCAGTGCGGAGCCGTCGGCGGCGACGCCGATCCGTTCGAGGTGCCCGTTGCGCAGGTCCCGGACGTAGACGTCACCCGAGCTGCCGTGGCCGCCGGGCAGCAGATTGGACGCGGAGGACGAGAACAGGGCGTAGCGGCCGTCGCCGCTCAGCCCGAGCGCGAAGGACTCGCGGTCGAGCCCCTCGCCCTTGGGGCCCTCGCTGACCCGGGCGGTGTCGCCCTTGGGCGGGCGGGCCTCGGCGGCGGGCATCGCGGTGCCGGCCACGGTCGTGGCGGCCAGGACGGCGGCGGTACGGGCCAGCCATCGGCGGGTGCGTGCGGTGGTCATCGATCATCCTCCCCAGATGACGGTGCCGGGCCCACGACCCCCGCGGCCCGGTTCGATCACGAGCCAAGCGCCGGGCCGGGCGGGTGGTCAACGGGCGGGAGCGATCTCGTCCGGAAATACGCCACCGGTGGTACGCCTGACCGGATACCCGCTCCGGCCGGGGCCTTCGGTCCCGCCGGCCGGCTTGCGCGGGTGGTGCCGCCGTTCCGTTCCGTCTCCCGGGTTTCCACTGGTCGGCTGTGGTGGGCGCCCTCCGGCCGGTCCGCCGCGCCGTGCCGCGCTGGCAGAATTGGTCCGTGATCGACGCACGACGGCTGCGGACCCTGCGGGCCGTGGCGGACCACCGCACCGTGACCGCCGCGGCGGCCGCGCTCTACCTGACCCCCTCCGCGGTCTCCCAGCAACTGGCCGCCCTGGAGCAGGAGACCGGCCACCACCTGCTCGCCCGGGAGGGCCGGGGGGTGCGGCTGACCGCCGCAGGGGAGATCCTGCTCGGCCACGCGGACGTGGTGCTCGCCCAGCTGGAGCGCGCCGAGGCCGACCTCGCCGCGTACAGTGCGGGCGTCTCCGGGGAGGTGACGGTCGCCTCCTTCGCGACCGCCATCGCCTCGGTGCTCGCCCCGGCCGTCGGCCTGCTGGCCGGGAGCGCGCCCGGAGTGCGGCTCAAGGTGCTGGACGCCGAGGGCGACGCCAGTCTGCCGATGGTGTTGGACGGCCGGGCCGATCTCGCGGTGGCCGTCGAGTACCGGGGCGCCCCGCGTGCCGACGACGCCCGGCTGACCCGGGTGCCGCTGTACGCCGAGCCCTTCGAGGCCGTGCTGCCGCTCGGCCACCGGCTGGCCGCCGAGTCCGGCCCGCTGGCCGTCGCCGCGCTGGCCGACGAACCGTGGATCGGGCCGTACCCGGGCAACCCCTGCCACGACGTGGTGCTGCTGGCCTGCGAGCACGCGGGGTTCCAGCCGCGGCTGCTGCACTCCTCCGACGACTTCCGGGCCGTGGTCGCGCTCGCCTCGGCGGGCCTCGGGGTGGCGCTGGTGCCGCGTTCGGCGCTGCGCGGCGTCGACCTCGGCGAGGTCGCGGTGCGCCCGGTGGACAGCGAGCTCGCCACCCGCCGGGTGTTCGCCGCCGTCCGGGCCGGGGCGGACGCGCACCCGCTGATCCGGCCGGTCCTGGACTCGCTCGCCGAGGCGGCCGCCGCGGGCGCGTGAACCGGCTCGCCGCGGCTCGCCGACGTTCTCGGCAGTCCTGATGGACGCCGCCTGGCGGGCTGAGGGCGCCCGCCGCGGCGTCACCGCCCACCGCTCGGCGGGGACGGCCCGCGTTCGGCGCGCCGGCCCGCGCGCTGCGGCCACCTGGGCGGCAACAGTCGAAGAGGCGTCGGGCCCGGGAGCCGTGCCTGACGGGGCGTGACCGGTGCGGCGCGGTCCGGGTGTTGCCGTTCGGTGACACGGAAGGCTCAATTCCGTCGACTGTTCGCACTAGTTTCGAGTTGCACCCAGCCCCCGCCCTCCGGTCCACGCAGGAGGGACGACCCGGCTCGGGGTGCTCCTCACCCGTACTGCGCTCAGGAGAACCCGCATGCCCCTCTCGACGATCCGCCGCGCGACCGCCACCCGTACGCTGGCCGGAACCGTCCTGGCCGCGGCCCTGCTGGTACCCGCCGCAACGGCCTGCTCCTCCGCGTCGGGCGCGCACGACTCGGCCGCACCGGCCACCACCGCACCCGCCGCCACCGGGGCGGCCACCACCGCACCGGCCGCCACCCCCACCACCGCGGCGCCGGCCACGACGCCTGCCGCGCCCGCCAAGGGCGGCGCCACCGCTCCGGCCGCCGCACCCGCCGGGCGCGCCGCGACGACGCCGGCCGCCCCGCCCAAGGCGCCCTCGGGCGTCCGCACCGCGACCCTGGTGGACGGCAGCACGGCCGAGATCCAGGACCTCGGAAACCAGCACTACGCCGCCAGGATCCTCAACAAGGGGCAGGTCCTCGCCACCCTGGAGGCGAAGGAGCACGACGGCGGACTCGACGCCAACGGCATGTTCGTCATGCTCTCGCTGGACGGCCGGATCCACTCCTGGATGGGCGGGGGCCACCAGGGACCGGGCACCTTCAAGTTGGCGGGCGGCTGGACGGCCAAGGTCACGAAGACCGGCGAGCTCCGGTACCGTGCGGAGATCCTCGGCAACGAGAACGCCGTGTACGGCACGCTGGAGGCGAACCAGCAGGATGTCGGCCTCGACGCCAACGGCATCTCCATCGTGCTCAGCGCCGGCGGTGAGATCAGCGCCCACGAGTGAGCGTGCGGGGACCCGCCCCGCGCTGCACGCACGCCGACGCCGCGCTCTGGTCCGACAGGATCCGCCCCAGCCGTTCCGGGGTGCCGGCGGCGGGTTGGTGGCGTACGGGAGCCGGTGAATAGGGTGGAGCTGATGTGTCGGCGTATTTATGGAGAATCCGATGAATTCGACCTCTGTCCCTGACGACCTCCTTCCGGTCGGGGTGATCGGGCTCGGTGACATCGCGCAGAAGGCGTACCTGCCGGTGCTCACCGCGCTGCCGGGGTTGGATGTGCGGCTGATGACCCGGGACGCGGCGAAGCTGGACAGGATCGGCGAGGCCCACCGGATCGCCCCCGAGCACCGCTTCACCGACCTCGGCGCGCTGATCGGCGGCGGCATCCGCGCCGCCTTCGTGCACGCCGCCACCGACCAGCACGTCCCGATCGTCGAGCAGCTGCTCACCGCCGGGGTGGACGTCTACGTCGACAAGCCGCTCGACCACACCCTGGACGGCGCCCGCCGGCTGGTCGACCTCGCCGACCGGACCGGCCGCTCGCTGATGGTCGGCTTCAACCGCCGCCACGCGCCCGGCTACGTGCAGGCCCTGGAGCGGCCGCGCGACCTGATCGTGCTGCAGAAGAACCGGGAGGGCCTGGCCGAGGCGGCCCGCCCGCTGGTGTTCGACGACTTCATCCACGTGGTGGACACGCTGCGCTTCCTGGTCCCCGGTGAGATCGAGCACGTGGACGTCCGCTCCCGCAGCCGGGACGGGCTGGTCGAGCACGTGGTGCTCACCCTCGGCGGGCAGGGGTTCACCGCGCTGGGCATCATGAACCGGCTCTCCGGCTCCACCGAGGAGGTGCTGGAGGTCTCCGGCGGCGACTCCAAGCGCGAGGTGCACAACCTGGCCGAGGTGATCGACCACCGCGGCCAGCCGACCGTGCGCCGCCGCGGCGACTGGGTGCCGGTGGCTCGTCAGCGCGGCATCGAGCAGTGCGTGCTCGCCTTCCTGGCGGCCGTCCGCGCCGGGCGCACCCTGGACGCCCACGACGCGCTGCGCACCCACGAGCTGTGCGAGCTGGTCGTGGAGCGGATCGAGGCTTCCTGGGAGTCCGCTGGAAGCGGGCTGTGAAAAGCCCGGACTGACCGGCAGTCAAGTCATCCCCAGGGAACCGACAGTTCACTGTCGGGGTCTTGTCGGGGCATTTTCTACGCGCGTATCTTGAGGGGCGCCGCGGGGGGCGGGTGTCCGTCCTCCGCTTTCTCCCTACGCGAGTAGCGCGCGTCCGACGCGCGCCTCCGCCCGGACCGCCGTGCCACGCCAGTGCCGCACGACGGAGCTAGGAGTACTTCCCCGGTGACCACCGCCCCCGCACCCCGCCCCCGCAGAGCCCTGCTGCGCGCCGCCCTGATCCCGGCCACGCTGGCCGCCTCGCTGGTGCTCGTCCCGCTGCCGGTGGCGAACGCCGCTGCCGCCACCCCCGCCCCGACCGAGGTCGGCCCGCTGCGGATCCACGACATCCAGGGCGGCACCCGGACATCCCCGCAGGCGGGCAAGCCCGTCACCGGCGTGCCCGGCATCGTCACCGGTGTGCGCGCGTACGGCAGCTCCAAGGGCTTCTGGATCCAGGACCCGAACCCGGACGCCGACCCGGCCACCAGCGAGGGCGTCTTCGTCTTCACCGGCGGCAACCCGACCGTGAAGGTCGGCGATTCGGTGCTGGTGAGCGGCAAGGTCACCGAGTACTACCCGAACTTCGGCGGCGGTTCGCAGTCCCTCACCGAGATCTCCGCCCCGGGCGTCACCGTCCTGTCGGCCGGCAACCCGCTGCCCGCCCCGGTGGTCGTGGACACCCGTAACATCCCCGGCACCTACGCCCCGCCGGCCGGTGCGGACGGCTCCATCGACGGCGTGAAGCTCGACCCCGAGAAGTACACCCTGGACTTCTACGAGTCCCTGGAGGGCATGCTCGTCCAGGTCAAGGACGTCCGGGTGATCCAGGCGACCGACAAGTACAACGAGCTGTGGGTCGCCGCCGACCGTCAGGACCAGCGCAGCAAGCGCGGCGGCGTGCTGTACGAGTCCTACCGCGAGCCCAACGTCGGCCGCCTGATGATCCAGCAGCAGGCCCCGGTCTCCCAGCAGCCGTTCCCGGTGGCCAACGTCGGCGACGAGCTGACCGGCACCACCACCGGCCCGCTGGACTACAACAACTTCGGCGGCTACACCCTGGTCGCCGGCACCATGGGCACGCTGAAGGACAACCACCTCCAGCGCGAGGTCACCGCCCAGGCGGGCGACCGCGAACTCACCCTCGCCACCTACAACGTGGAGAACCTGGCCCCGGGCAACCCGGACGCCAAGTTCGCCGAGCTGGCCCAGGGCGTCGTCACCAACCTGCGCTCGCCCGACATCGTCGCCCTGGAGGAGATCCAGGACAACAACGGGGCCAAGAACGACGGCACGGTGGACGCGAGCCAGACCGTCGCCAAGTTCATCGCCGCGATCAAGGCGGCCGGCGGCCCGGCCTACGACTGGCGCTCGGTCGACCCGCAGGACGGCAAGGACGGCGGCGAGCCCGGCGGCAACATCCGCCAGGTCTTCCTGTTCAACCCGCAGCGGGTGTCCTTCACCGACATCCCCGGCGGCGACGCCACCACCGCCGTCGGCGTGAGCGGCACCGGCGCGGGCGCCGCGCTGACCGCCTCGCCCGGCCGGATCGAGCCCACCGACGAGGCCTGGACCAACAGCCGCAAGCCGTTGGTCGGTCAGTTCTCCTTCCGGGGCAAGAAGGTCTTCGTGATCGCCAACCACTTCAACAGCAAGGGTGGCGACCAGGGCATCGACAGCCGGTTCCAGCAGCCGACCCGCAGCTCCGAGGTGCAGCGGACCAAGCAGGCCACCGTCGAGCAGGCCTTCGTCGCCAAGCTGCTGGCCGCGGACAAGGAGGCCAAGGTCGTCTCCCTCGGCGACTTCAACGACTACCAGTTCTCGCCCGCGCTCGCCGCGCTCACCAAGGACGGCGTGCTGCGCGACCTGGTGAACGAGCTGCCGGAGACCGAGCAGTACTCGTACGTCTACCAGGGCAACTCGCAGGTGCTGGACCACATCCTGGTCAGCCCCGAGGTCGGCTACGCCAAGTACGACGTGGTGCACATCAACGCCGAGTTCGCCCAGCAGGCCAGCGACCACGACCCGCAGGTGGTCCGCATCAAGCCGTAGTCCCGGGTCACGGCTATCCTGCCTCCGCCACCGGTGATCACCAGCGGCGGAGGCAGCGTCGTGTGACGGGGGAGTCGATGTCGATGGAGTACCGGATCGAGCGGATCGGGCGCACCGAATGGCAGCGGCTGCGGAAGGTGCGGCTGGCCCAACTGCTCGACACGCCCCTGGCCTTCGGCGAGACCCACGAGAGCGCGAGCCGCCACGGCGAGGGCGAGTGGCGGGCCCGGTGCGACTGGGTCAACGAGCCGGACCGGCTCGGCCTGGTCGCCGTGGACGCCGCGGGGGAGTGGGTCGGCACCATGCTGTCCGTCCCGAACCGGGAGCAGGCCGGCGCGCTCGACCTGATCGGCGTCTGGGTGGACCCGGCGCACCGCGGCCGCGGGCGCGGAGTCGCCGACGCCCTGTTGGACGCGGTGCTCGCCTGGGCACGGGTCCGCGGCGCCGGGCGGATGCTGCTCGGAGTGCACGAGGCGAACCCCCGCGCCGCCGCCTTCTACCTGCGGCGAGGGTTCGCCTTCACGGGGGAGGCGACGCCGTACGTGCTGGACGCCTCGGCGCGGATCCTGGAGATGGCCCTCCCGCTGGACTGACCGGCCCGGCGGGAGGGCTCGCGACTCAGCCCAGGTACGGCTCAGCCCAGGTACTGGGCCAGCGCCTCGCCGGTCAGCGTGGACCGGGCGGCGACCAGCTCGGCCGGGGTGCCCTCGAAGACCACCCGGCCGCCGTCGTGGCCGGCCCCCGGGCCGAGGTCGATGATCCAGTCGGCGTGCGCCATCACGGCCGGGTGGTGCTCGATCACGATGACCGACTTGCCGGACTCCACCAGCCGGTCCAGCAGTCCGAGCAGCTGCTCGACGTCGGCCAGGTGCAGGCCGGTGGTCGGCTCGTCCAGCACGTAGACGCCGCCCTTGTCCGCCATGTGGGTGGCCAGCTTGAGCCGCTGCCGCTCGCCGCCGGAGAGCGTGGTGAGCGGCTGGCCGAGGCTGAGGTAGCCGAGGCCGACGTCGGCGAGCCGCTCCAGGATGCGGTGCGCGGCCGGGAGCCTCGCCTCGCCGGAGCCGAAGAACTCCTCCGCCTCGGTCACCGACATCGCCAGCACCTCGGCGATGTCCCGCCCGCCCAGGTGGTACTCCAGCACCGCCGGCTGGTACCGCTTGCCCTCGCAGTCCTCGCAGGTGGTGGCCACCCCGGCCATCATCGCCAGGTCGGTGTAGACCACCCCGGCGCCGTTGCAGGTCGGGCAGGCGCCCTCGGAGTTGGCGCTGAACAGGGCCGGTTTCACGTCGTTGGCCTTGGCGAAGGCCTTGCGGATCGGGTCGAGCAGCCCGGTGTAGGTGGCCGGGTTGCTGCGCCGGGAGCCCTTGATCGCACCCTGGTCGACGGAGACCACGCCTTCCTCGCGAGGGATCGAGCCGTGGATCAGCGAGCTCTTGCCGGACCCCGCCACCCCCGTCACCACCGTGAGCACCCCGAGCGGGACGTCCACGTCCACGTCCCGCAGGTTGTGGGTGTTCGCGCCGCGGATCTCCAGGGTGCCGGTCGGCTTCCGGACGGCCTCGCGCAGGGCCGTCCGGTCGGACAGGTGGCGGCCGGTCACCGTGCCGCTGGTGCGCAGCCCCTCGACGTCGCCCTCGTAGCAGACCGCGCCGCCCGCCGCACCGGCCCCGGGGCCGAGGTCGACCACGTGGTCGGCGATCGCGATGGTTTGCGGCTTGTGCTCCACCACCAGCACCGTGTTGCCCTTGTCCCGCAGGCGCAGCAGCAGCCGGTTCATCCGGTCGATGTCGTGCGGGTGCAGGCCGGTGGTGGGCTCGTCGAAGACGTAGGTGGTGTCGGTGAGCGAGGAGCCGAGGTGGCGGATCATCTTGACCCGCTGCGCCTCGCCGCCGGAGAGGGTGCCGGAGGGGCGGTCGAGCGAGAGGTAGCCGAGGCCGATCTCCACGAAGGAGTCGAGGGCCTGCCGGAGCGTGCCGAGCAGCGGCGCCACCGAGGGCTCGTCGAGGTCTCGGACCCAGGCGGCGAGGTCGCTGATCTGCATCGCGCAGGCGTCGGCGATGCTGATCCCGGCGATCTCGGAGGAGCGGGCCGCCGCGCTGAGCCGGGTGCCCTCGCAGTCGGGGCAGGTGGTGAAGGTCACGGCCCGCTCCACGAAGGCCCGGATGTGCGGCTGCAGCGCGTCCTTGTCCTTGGACAGCATGGACTTCTGGATCTTGGGGATCAGGCCCTCGTAGGTGAGGTTGACACCCTTGACCTTGACCTTGGTCGGCTCCCGGTGGAGGAAGTCCTGCATCTCCCTCCTGGTGTACCTGCGGATCGGCTTGTCCGGGTCGAGGAAGCCCGAGTTGGCGTAGACGCCGACCGTCCACCAGCTGTCGGTCTTCCAGCCGGGGATGGTGATCGCTCCCTCGGAGATCGACTTGCTGTCGTCGAACAGCTGGGTGAGGTCGATGTCCGAGACGGTGCCGCGGCCCTCGCAGCGCGGGCACATGCCGCCGGTGATGCTGAAGCTGCGCCGTTCCTTGACCGTCTTGCCGCCGCGCTCGACGGTGACGGCGCCGGCGCCGCTGATCGACGGGACGTTGAAGGAGAAGGCCTTGGGGGAACCGATGTGCGGGGTGCCGAGTCGGCTGAACAGGATGCGCAGCATCGCGTTGGCGTCGGTTGCGGTGCCGACGGTGGAGCGCGGGTCGGCGCCCATCCGCTGCTGGTCGACGATGATCGCGGTGGTCAGGCCTTCGAGGACGTCCACCTCGGGGCGGGCCAGGGTGGGCATGAAGCCCTGGACGAAGGCGCTGTAGGTCTCGTTGATCAGCCGCTGGGACTCGGCGGCGACGGTGTCGAAGACCAGCGAGCTCTTGCCCGAGCCGGACACCCCGGTGAACACCGTCAGCCGGCGCTTGGGGATGTCGACGCTGACGTCCTTGAGGTTGTTCTCGCGTGCGCCGTGCACCCGGATCAGGTCGTGGCTGTCGGCGACGTGCGGCTGCGTGTCCGTCCGCTTGGGCATCGTTCTCTTCGCTCCCTGGCTCTCGGCGGTCTTCGGGGTGGGCGGGGTCGGGCAGGCCCGCCCCACGGCCGCCGTCGGTGTGCTCGAACCCTTCGATCCAACCATCGATCCGGCCGGGATCGAACGGGCTTCGGGTACGGCCGACGGCGGGCGGGGCGGGCCCCGGTGCCTGTGGGTTCAGCCCACCTCGTTGAAGCGGACCATGTTGCCCGCCGGGTCGCGGAACGCGCAGTCGCGGACGCCGTACGGCTGCTCGGTCGGCTCCTGGACCAACTCGGCGCCGCCGGACTTCAGCCGGTCGTAGACGCCGTCGAGGTCGCGGGTGCCCAGGACGAGCCGGGCGTAGGTGCCCTTGGCCATCATCTCGGTGATGGTCCGCTGCTCCTCCTCGGTGCGGCCCGGGTCGGCGGAGGCCGGCTCCAGCACCAGGGAGACGTCGGGCTGGCCGACGGGGCCGACGGTGATCCAGCGCATCGGGCCGCCGCCGACGTCGTTGCGCACCTCGAAGCCGAGCAGGTCGCGGTAGAAGGCCAGGGAGGCCTCGGGGTCGGTGTGCGGGAGGAAGGTCCAGTGAATGGTGATGTCGCTCATGACTGCAACGCTAGGCGCGCACCCCGGCCGGGCGCTTCTCGAATCCTGATCGGTCCGCGGGGGCGCCCCGGGAGAACGCGACCGTGCTGGTCGCGGCCACCTCGGCGGTGGTCGGGACCAGCACGGTCGGGCTGCCTGCTAGCAGTCGGGGATGGTCGTGCCGTTGTTGTCCTTGGCCGTGTCGCTGCCCCATCGCGACAGGTAGAACGCGGACACCCACTGGCCGGCCGGGCCGCCGTCCGCGTCCGTCTTCAGCCACCAGTGGTTGTAGCTGCTGCCGTTGGAGACCTCGCGGCCCCAGGCCTTGCAGAAGACGTAGTTGGTCCCCTGGTACAGCGTCCCGGTGGCGTTGGTGGAGGTCGGCGAGGCGTAGACGCTCGCGTTGGCGAAGGTGTCCACCCAGTACTTCCCGGTGGCGGGCGGGGTGCCGCCGCCGGCGCAGGTGGGGATGGTCGTGCCGTTGTTGTCCTTGGCCACGTCGTTGCCCCACCGGGAGAGGTAGTACGCGGACACCCACTGCCCGCCGGGGCCCACGTCCGGGTCGGTCTTCAGCCACCAGTGGTTGTAGGCGCTGCCGTTGGAGACCTCGCGGCCCCAGGCCTTGCAGAAGACGTAGTTCGTGCCCTGGTACAGCGTGCCCGTGCTCGTGGTGGACGTCGGGGAGCCGTACACCGGCGCGTTGGCGTTGGTGTCCACCCAGTACTGGCCGCTGTTCGACGGCGGCGTGGTGGGCGGCGGCGTCGTGGAGCCGCCGCCGGCGCCGTACAGCCGGATGGCGCCGTAGTAGTCGCCGTGCGAGGAGAGCGCCGCCACCTGGACGTAGCCGCCGGAGTAGGGGGCCTCGGCGATCCAGCCCTGTCCGAGGTACATCGCGACGTGGTGGATGGTGGAGGCGGTGTTGCCGAAGTACACCAGGTCGCCGGGGAGCAGCGGTGCGGTTCCGTCCGCCCGGTAGTAGCGCGCGACCGCCCGGGAGGTCGGCCACTGGGTCCGGGTGGTGCCGTTGATGACGTCCTCGCCGACCGCCAGGTAGTAGGCGTAGCGGACCATGCCGGAACAGTCCAGGCCGCGGACGTTGCAGTCGTTGGGCGCGCCGTTGGAGGGGTCGCAGAGGCCGTACGTCGGGCCGGGCTGCGAGCCGTGGCCGCCGCCCCACGAGTACGGGGTGCCGATCAGCCCGCAGGCGGAGCGGACGGCTGCGGTCGCCTGCGGCGCCGCACCGGTGGAGAGGACCCCGCAGGCGGGCGCCGCCTGGGCCGCCCCGGCGCCGGCGAAGAACACTCCGACCGACACCAGCAGCGACAGCAGGGCCGCCCACCGCAGCGGGGCGATCAGCCACCGTGACAGAAGGGTTACGCGCGTAGTCATGGTCGCGGATCTTTCCGGAGTCGCTGACTCCGGGTCAATGGTTGTGCACCACATACCTCCTGAGGCCCCTGTACCTGCCGGTTTGCTGGTCAGCGGCACGGCAACCGGCAACTTCCCGGCATTCCGCCGTGGAGCTGCCGGAGCGGTCGCGCCGTCGAGGCCACTGCCGATCCGCCCCCATGCGGCTCGACCGCGGCGTACGGTCGGGCTGCTACCGGACCGGGCCCGCCAGCGTCTCGATGGGGCCCGGGGCCCATCGGTCGGGCTTGCGGGTGAGGCTCACCAGATCCTCGGGCGGTTCACTCCCGTCCCTGGCGATCGTCACGTACGTCCTGGCCTGCTGCAGGCTCATCCGCGGGGCGTTCTTGCGCAGGTGCTGCATGGCGGCGGCGGTCCCGACGGAGTGCGCGAGGCGCCGGACGTCCGCGGCGAGGGGGTCGGGCGCCCTGATGCCCTTGACCTGCCGGAGGTAGTCCTCCTCCCAGCCGTCACTCCAGTCGGTGCCGGGGACGAAGTGGATGCTGCCGTCCTCCCGGTCGACCAGATAGGGGCCGCCGAGGAGGTTCCCGCGCAGCGCGGGGTCGCGGGCGCCCTGCGCCGAGGTCCAGTAGACGAGCCACCCGACGGACCGCTCCTCGACCGCGTAGACGGCCAGCGCCGGGATCAGCCTCGCCCATGCCCAGGTCGGCCGCTCCCGCTCCAGATAGGACTCGACCAGCTCGACCGCTCGCTCCCGGGAAATCACGCTCCCCATCGTTCACCGCGGGTCAACCGGATTTCGGCGCACCCCGTCGTCGATCGGGTGCCGTCCGGCGTGCGGCGCGGGGAGGGGCCGTACCCAGCCGTTGCCCGTGCCGCCCGGTGCGAACCGGGTCCTCACGGCCTTCAGCCCCGGGTGACCGCGCATCGGGGGAGGACGCCGCGCCGCGCGGGCCGAACCCGCACGAGCTGACCCGCCGGCTTCGGCCGGAGCTGTCCTACGTCTGACCGACCATGGCGGCGGGGCGGACGATGCGGTCGAACTCCTCGGCGCTGATGTAGCCGGAGGCCAGTGCAGCCTCGCGCAGGGTGCTGTCCTCGTCGTTGGCCTTGTGGGCGATCGCCGAGGCCCTGTCGTAGCCGATCACGGGCGAGAGGGCGGTGACCAGCATGAGTGAGCGGTCGACGTAGCTGTCGATCTGCTCCCGGTTGAGCTGGGTGCCCTCGATGCAGAACTCGCGCATCTTGGTGCAGGCGTCGGCGAGGATGGTCGCCGCGTGCAGGAAGTTGCTGATGATGACCGGGCGCATGGCGTTCAGTTCGAAGTTGCCCTGGGAGCCGGCGAAGGCGATGGCCGTGTCCTCTGACAGCACCTGGATGCAGACCATGACCATCGCCTCGCACTGGGTCGGGTTGACCTTGCCGGGCATGATCGAGGAGCCCGGCTCGTTCGCCGGGAGGATGAGTTCGTCGAGGCCGCAGCGAGGTCCGGAGGACAGCCAGCGGATGTCGTTGGCGATCTTCATCAGCGGCACGGCCAAGGCCCGCAGTCCGGCGGAGGCGCCGACCATGGCGTCCAGGCCGCCCTGGGCCGCGAATTTGTTCTGCGCGGTGATGAACGGGTAGCCGGTCGCGGTGGCGATCTCGGCGGCGACCTGCTCGCCGAATCCGGGTGGGGCGTTCAGCCCGGTCCCGACCGCGGTGCCGCCCATGGCGAGTTCGTTCAGGCCCTCGGCGGACCTGGTGACCTGGCCGATGGCTTGTTGCAGCTGGCGGGCGTAGCCGGACCATTCCTGCCCCACGGTGAGGGGGACGGCGTCCTCCAGGTGGGTGCGGCCGATCTTCACCACGTCGTGCCACTGCTGTGCCTTGGTCTCGATGGCTTGTTGCAGCGCCTGCACACTGGGCAGCAGGTGCTCGTGGATCTCCTTGACCGCGGCGATGTGCATGGCGGTGGGGAAGGTGTCGTTGGAGGACTGCCCCAGGTTGACGTGGTCGTTGGGGTGGATCGGGAACTTGCTGCCCAGCTCTCCACCGAGGAGCTGGATGGCACGGTTGCTGATCACCTCGTTGGTGTTCATGTTGGACTGCGTACCGGACCCTGTCTGCCACACGTACAGCGGGAAGTGATCGTCCAGTTTGCCCGCGATGACCTCGTCGGCCACCCGCTGGATCAGGTCGGCCTTCCAGGCCGGCAGCCGCCCGGCGTGCCCGTTGACGCGGGCGGCTGCCTTCTTGACGTAGCCGTAGGCGTGGTAGACCGCTTTGGGCATCCGGTCGTCCCCGATGGAGAAGTGGATCAGGGACCGTTGCGTCTGGGCGCCCCAGTAGCGGTCCGCGGGGACGTCGACGGCGCCCATGGAGTCGGTCTCCCGCCGGGTCCCGGTCGCGTGCAGACCGATGGGGATGTCGAGGATCTTCGGGGCTTCGTCCCGACCAGCCGACCCGGTCCGGTCCACGCCGTGGTGCTCTGTGGTCATGACGTCGCTCCGTCAGCGTAGACCGGCTCCCACATGGCCTCCCGGACGGCCTTTCCGGCGTCGGTCGGCTTGCAGGTGGCCACGCCGTCGTCGAGCGCCGCCTGGACCACCGCGGTCGCGGTGATCGCCGAGGACTCCCGGAGGTTCTTCACGGGAGGCAGCAGGGAGGCGCCCGGCCCCGACGGGTCGACCTGGTCCGCGACCGCCTGCGCGGCCGCGAGCAGCATGGCCGCGGTCACCTGGGACGCGCCGGAGACGATCGTGCCCAGGCCGAGTCCCGGGTAGAGCAGCGCGTTGTTGGCCTGCCCGATCCGGTAGGTCACACCGTCGTGTTCCACGGGCGGGACGGGGATGCCGGTTGCGACGAGCGCCTTGCCCCTGGACCAGGCGATGACGTCGGCGGGCATGGCCTCGATCCGGGAGGTGGGGTTGGAGATCGGGAAGATGACCGGCCGCTCGGTACCCTCGGACATGGCCTCGACGACCTCGCGCGTGAAAGCACCGTGCACGGTGGAAGTGCCCAGCAGGATCGTCGGGTTGACCCGCCGGACCGTTTCCAGGAGCGGGATCGCGCCGTCGTGCCGCCCCCAGTCCGCGACCTCGGCCGGATCGCGGGCGTAGGTCTGCTGGAAGTCGCGCAGGTCGGTCATGTCCCGGGTGAGCAGCCCTTGCCTGTCGATCAGCCACACCTGGGCGGTGGCCCGCTCCGGATCCGCGCCGTCGCGGACCATCGCGTCGCGTAGCTGGTCCGCGATGCCCACCCCGGCGGTCCCGGCGCCGAAGACGACCAGCTTCTGGTCCCGCATCCGCACACCGGTGACCTTGACCGCGGACAGCGCTGCGGCCAGCGTGATGGCTCCGGTGCCCTGCATGTCGTCGTTGAAGATCCGATAGCGGCCGCCGTACTGCTCCAGGATCCGCCGTGCGTTGCTGGGACCGAAGTCCTCGAAGTGCAGGAGAGCACCGGGGAACGCGGACGATGCCGTCTCCAGGTACTTCTCGATGAACGCGTCGTAGTCGGCGCCGCGGACACGGGGGTGTCGGTTGCCCAGATACAGCGGGTCCTCCAGCAACGATGCCCGGTCCGTACCGACATCCAGCGACACGGGAACGACGCGGCGCGGGTCGATGCCGGCGGCCGCCGTGTACACGGCGAGCTTGCCGACCGAGATCAGGACGCCTCCCACGCCCCAGTCACCGATGCCCAGGATCTCCTCCGCGTCGGTGCACACGATCAGGTCGACGTCCCGCGGTCCGAGTTGAAGCGTGGCGAAGGCCCTCTGCATGTCGTCGGGCCGGTCGATGGACAGGAAGATGCCGCGCGGGCGCCGGTACTCGTGGGAGTACTTCTCGATCGCCTCACCCACGACGGGGTCGTAGACGATCGGCAGCAGCTCTTCGAGGTGCTCGGTGAGGAGCTTGAAGTAGAGGGTTTCGTTGCGGTCGTGCAGCTGTTCCAGGTAGACGTTCTTGGCCAGGTCGCTCCCCTGGGCCTGCAACTGCCAGTAGGCACGTTGAGCCTGCCGCTCGAGCGCGAGCACTCCGGAGGGCAGCCGTCCGGTGAGGCCGAGGGCCTCCCGCTCCTGCTGTGTGAAGGCGACGCCGCGGTTGCGCAGCGGATCCACCAGGATGCTGGGGACAGCGGGGGTCCGTGCGTGGCTCTCGGGCATGAGATCCTCCTCCACGGGAATGCCGTCTCATCTCCGACCGGGATGACCGAGGGGGCACGAACGCTCCCGTGCCAAGCCGCTCGCAGGTCGATCCGTCGTGGCGGGGACGAATTCCCTCAGGCCGTCAAGGGCCATCAAGCGGATGTTGGGTTCCGAGCGTCGCCGGACAGTCGGCGTTGCCGCCGCTGCTGGCCGACGGGCCGAAATCGCCGTCGGTAAGCCCGAAGCGCGAACTCGGTCGGCCGGCACGCGCAAACGCAGCCACCGGCTCACGCCCGGCGCAGCGTGAGTTCAGCAGTGTGAAGGTTTGTCAGGACGGCGCGGCGCCGGTTGCCCGACCGCTCGCAGGAGCGCCGCGTGTCGAGACGCCACCGATTTCGCCGCGGCGCCTCATCCGCCATTCTGTCTTCAGGCTAACCACCAGCCGACCGGCCGGCGACTTCAGCCAGGACGATGTCCCTGGTCGTGGTGCAGCCGGTCATGGCGAGGGCGTGCTCCAGGGACGCGTGCTCGCGTGGATACCGCTCCCTGCCGTTCATCGGGCCATCATGCAACTCTCCGAAGTTCAGGAGCGTGGTCAGAAGCCGTCGACTTCGACGACAGCCGCCGCGAAGGCCTTCGGAGCCTCCTGCGGAACGTTGTGCCCTGCCTCCAGGGTCTTGTGCGCGTATGTGCCGACGAACTTCTTGCGATAAGCCGATCCATTTCCCGGAGGCGTAAATGGATCGTGCGCGCCGTCGATGGTGATCGTCGGCACCTGGATGACAGGGGCTGTGGCGAGGAGTTTCTCGAAGGCGTCGTACCGGGGATCACCCTCGGCCAGGCCGAGTCGCCAGCGGTAGTTGTCGATCACGATGTCGACGTAGTCCGGGTTGTCGAACGCGGCGGCCGTGCGATCGAAGGTCGCATCGTCGAAGGTCCAGGTCGGGGAGTTGAACTTCCATACGAGCCTGGCCAGGTCGCGTCGGTACTTCTCAAGGCCGAGCACGCCCCTGTCGGTGGCGAAGTAGTACTGATACCACCACGCCCATTCACTCGTCGGTGGCGTCGGCATCTTGTTGGCCTCGACGTTGACGACCAGATACCCGGTCGTGGAGATCAGCGCCTTGCAGCGCTCCGGCCAGAGGGCCGCTACGATGTCGGCGGTCCGTGATCCCCAGTCATATCCGGCGAGGATGGCCCTGTCGATCCCGAGGGCGTCCATCAGGGCGATGAGGTCGAGGGCAAACGCCGACTGTTGGGCCTTTCTGGGCGTTTCGCCCAAGAGGAACCGCGTGGTGCCGTGGCCGCGCAGATAGGGGACGACCACCCTGTACCCCTTCGCCGCGAGCAGGGGCGTGACCGCGACATAGCTGTGAATGTCGTAGGGCCAGCCGTGCAGGAGTACGACCGGCCGTCCGTCCGCGGGCCCGGCTTCGACGTATCCCACGCTCAGATCGCCGGCATCGATCTGCTTCACCGGGCCAAGGAATCCGCTGGGCCCCGGCCCAGTCGCGGCAGATGCCTCAGGCCTTCCCATTTCGGACCGCGCTTGCGCGTCACCAGTCATGCCGAGTTGGGCCGCCACGGCGGTCGCGGCAGCGGCGCCGAGGAATTTACGACGGCTGTGTGTGATTCTCTCGGGCATTTCCATCGATGAACCTCCTCGCCTGAGGCGACACCGGCGGGCCGCCGATCGCGTGGCACGGTGAACGTGGCACAGTGAATCGGCCGGCAATCGCAATTCGCATGACGCCCGTACCCGGTTTCCGTCATTTCCGTGGGCCCTCGCGCCGGCGCCTCGCCTCTGCCATGCAACACCCGTCAGAGTGACGGCGCAACAGCGGTGAGTGATGCACGGATTGCGGGGGCGGGCAGCATGCGACTGCAAGGGGGGCGACGTTGGTGCGGGCCTCGGGCTCCACCGGGTCGCAGAAGGTCCCCAGCCGCGGGACCGCATCGGTCGGGATGCTCGCGAATCCGCGCGGCTCGAAGAGTCACGGTCCAGCTGCCGGTCCCGACATGCCGCCCCCGGAGCCTCGTGGCCCGGGTGCCGCGAACTGCGGCTTCCAACCGCCGACCGGGACTTCCGGTGGCACCTCCGCGTGTCGGGCGAGTGGGGCCGGATTCGGAGAAACAAGCAAGCGTGATTGCTTTTTTCTCCGGGCGGTGCCACGCTGCTGCCCGGCGGTGCCCGCCCGGGCGCAACCAACTCACCGGCAGGGGAGGCGCATTGGTGCGCGACAGCGCGGTACTGCGGATCGGCAACGCCTCGGGGTTCTACGGGGACCGCTTCGCCGCGGTGCGGGAGATGCTCACCGGCGGGCCGCTGGACGTGCTCACCGGGGACTACCTGGCCGAGCTGACCATGCTGATCCTGGCCCGGGACCGGCTGAAGGATCCGTCGCTCGGCTACGCCCGGACCTTCCTGCGCCAGATGGAGGAGTGCCTCGGGCTGGCCCGCGAGCGCGACGTGAAGGTCGTGGTCAACGCGGGCGGCCTCAACCCGGCCCGGCTCGCCGAGGAGCTGCGCGTGCTGGCCCGGCGGCTCGGCGTCGAGGCGGCCGTCGCCCACGTCGAGGGCGACGACCTGCTTCCGCGCCGGGCCGAACTGGGCCTGCCCGAGGGCCTGCTGGCCGCCAACGCCTACCTCGGCGGGTTCGGCATCGCGGCCTGCCTGGCCGGCGGCGCCGACGTGGTGGTGACCGGCCGGGTGACGGACGCGGCACTGGTCGTCGGCCCCGGGATCGCCCATTTCGGCTGGACCTCGGAGGACCTGGACGCCCTGGCCGGCGCCGTGGTGGCCGGCCACGTCCTGGAGTGCGGCGCCCAGGCGACAGGCGGCAACTACGCCTTCTTCCGCGAGCACGACGTGACCCGCCCCGGCTTCCCGCTCGCCGAACTGCACGCCGACGGCTCCAGCGTGATCACCAAGCACCCGGGCACCGGCGGCGCCGTCACCACCGGCACCGTCACCGCCCAACTCCTGTACGAGACCGGTGGACCGCACTACCTCGGCCCGGACGTCACGGCCCGGCTGGACACCGTACGGCTCACCGAGGAGGGCCCGGACCGGGTCCGGATCGACGGCGTGCGCGGCGAGGCCCCGCCGCCCACCCTGAAGGCGGGCCTCAACCGGCTCGGCGGCCACCTCAACGAGGTGGTGTTCATCCTCACCGGCCTCGACATCGAGGCCAAGGCCGCCCTGGTGCGGCGGCAGTTCGCCGCCGCCCTGCCGCCCGGCGCCCGTCCCGCCGAACTGCGCTGGACACTGGCCCGCACCGACCATCCGGACGCCTCGACCGAGGAGGCCGCCTCCGCCCTGCTCCGGCTGTCCGCCCGCGACCCGGACCCGGCCAAGGTCGGCCGCGAACTCGGCAAGGCCGCCGTCGAGTTGGGGCTGGCCGGGTACCCGGGCTTCCACCTCACCGCCCCACCCGGACCGGGCGCTCCGTACGGGGTGTTCAGCGCCGCATACGTCGATGCGAAGGCCGTCGAGCACACCGCCGTCCTGCCGGACGGCCGCCGGATCGCCGTACCCCCGCCGCCCGTCACCGCCCAGGCCCACCCGGTGGAGGGTGAGCTGCCCGAACCGCTGCCGGCCGGTCCCACCCGGCGGGCCCCGCTCGGCCTGGTGGCCGGCGCCCGCAGCGGGGACAAGGGCGGGGACGCCAACCTCGGCGTCTGGGCCCGCTCCGAGGAGGGCTGGCGCTGGCTGGCGCACGCCCTCACCGTTGAAAGACTGCGCGAACTCCTCCCCGAGACAGCAGAGTTGCCCGTCACCCGGAACCTGCTGCCGAACCTGCGCGCGGTCAACTTCACCCTCACCGGCCTGCTCGGCGAGGGCGTCGCCGCCCGGCACCGCTTCGACCCGCAGGCCAAGGCCCTCGGGGAGTGGCTGCGTGCCCGCCACCTCGACATTCCGGAGGTCCTGTTGTGACCGTCCTGCCCACCCGCGTCGACCCGGCCGGGCCCGAGTACGCCGAGCACCGCGCCGCGATGCTCGCCAAGCTGGCCGACCTGGACGCCGAACACGCCAAGGCCCTGGCCGGAGGCGGCCCCAAGTACCTGGAACGCCACCGGAAGCGCGGCAAGCTGCCGGCCCGCGAACGGATCGAGCTGCTGGTCGACCAGGACTCGCCGTTCCTGGAGCTGTCCCCGCTGGCCGCCTGGGGCAGCGACCACCCGGTCGGCGCCGCGCTGGTCACCGGCATCGGGGTGATCGAGGGCGTCGAGTGCGTGATCACCGCGAACGACCCGACCGTGCGCGGCGGCGCCAGCAACCCCTGGACGCTGCGCAAGGCCCTGCGGGCCAACGAGGTCGCGCTGCGCAACCGCCTCCCGCTGGTGAACCTGGTCGAGTCCGGCGGCGCCGACCTGCCCAGCCAGAAGGAGATCTTCATCCCCGGCGGAGCCCTGTTCCGCGACCTCACCCGGCTCTCCGCCGCCGGAATCCCCACCGTGGCCGTGGTCTTCGGCAACTCGACGGCCGGCGGTGCCTACGTGCCCGGCATGTCCGACCACACCGTACTGGTCAAGGAGCGGGCCAAGGTCTTCCTCGGCGGCCCGCCGCTGGTGAAGATGGCCACCGGCGAGGAGGCCGACGACGAGTCGCTCGGCGGCGCCGAGATGCACGCCCGCACCTCCGGCCTGGCCGACCACGTGGCGACGGACGAGGCGGACGCCCTGCGGATCGCCCGCCGGATCGTCGCCCGGCTCGACCACCGCAAGCCCGGCCCCGACCCGGACCCGCTGGCCGAGCCGCCGAAGCACGACGAGGAGGAGCTGCTGGGCATCGTCCCCGGCGACCTCAAGGTGCCCTTCGACCCGCGCGAGGTGATCGCCCGGATCGTCGACGGCTCCGACTTCGACGAGTTCAAGCCGCTCTACGGCACCAGCCTGGCCACCGGCTGGGCCCGCCTCCACGGCTACCCGGTCGGCATCCTGGCCAACGCGCAGGGCGTGCTGTTCAGCCAGGAGTCCCAGAAGGCCGCCCAGTTCATCCAGCTGGCGAACCAGCGGAACACCCCGCTGCTCTTCCTGCACAACACCACCGGCTACATGGTCGGCAAGGACTACGAGCAGGGCGGCATCATCAAGCACGGCGCGATGATGATCAACGCGGTCGCCAACTCCACCGTCCCGCACCTGTCGGTGCTGATGGGCGCCTCGTACGGGGCCGGCCACTACGGCATGTGCGGCCGCGCCTTCGAGCCGCGCTTCCTGTTCGCCTGGCCGAGCGCCAAGTCCGCGGTGATGGGCCCGCAACAGCTCGCCGGGGTGCTGTCGATCGTCGCCCGGCAGTCCGCCGCGGCGAAGGGACAGCCGTACGACGAGGACGCGGACGCGGCGATCCGCGCGATGGTCGAGCAGCAGATCGAGGCCGAGTCGCTGCCGGTGTTCCTCTCCGGCCGGCTCTACGACGACGGCGTCATCGACCCGCGCGACACCCGCACGGTGCTCGGCCTGTGTCTGTCCGCGATCCACAACGCGCCGGTCGAGGGTGCGCGTGGCTACGGCGTCTTCCGACTGTGAGGGAACGCGTGATGACTTCCAGGACTTCGATCACCAACCTGCTGGTCGCCAACCGGGGCGAGATCGCCCGCCGGGTCTTCCGCACCTGCCGGGAGCTCGGCGTCGCGACCACCGCCGTCCACTCCGATCCGGACGCCGGCGCCCCGCACGTGCGCGAGGCCGACGCGGCCGTCCGGCTGCCCGGTGCCGCGCCCGCCGACACCTACCTGCGCGCCGACCTGATCGTCCGGGCCGCGCTGGCCGCCGGTGCCGACGCCGTCCACCCCGGGTACGGGTTCCTGTCCGAGAGCGCCGACTTCGCGCAGGCGGTGCTGGACGCGGGCCTGGTCTGGGTCGGCCCGCCGCCGGCCGCGATCGCCGCGATGGGCTCCAAGACCGCCGCCAAGCGGCTGATGGCCGAGGCCGGGGTGCCGGTGCTGGGCGCGCTCACCGAGCCCACCGAGGCGGACCTGCCGCTGCTGGTCAAGGCCGCGGCGGGCGGCGGCGGGCGCGGCATGCGCGTCGTCCGGAGCCTGGCGGACCTCCCCGGCGAACTGGCGGCCGCCCGCGCGGAGGCGGCCAAGGCCTTCGGCTCGGACGAGGTGTTCTGCGAGCGCTACCTGCCCGCCGGACGGCACGTCGAGGTCCAGCTGCTGGCCGACGCCCACGGCACCGTCTGGGCGGTCGGCGACCGCGACTGCTCGCTGCAACGGCGGCACCAGAAGGTGATCGAGGAGGCCCCGGCCCCCGGCCTGCCGGCGGAGGTCCGCGCCGAACTGCACGCGGCGGCCCGCGACGCGGCCAGGGCGATCGGCTACACGGGCGCCGGCACCGCCGAGTTCCTGCTCGCCGAGGACGGCCGGTTCTTCTTCCTGGAGATGAACACCCGCCTCCAGGTCGAACACCCGGTCACCGAGGCGGTCACCGGCCTGGACCTGGTGGCGCTGCAACTCGCCGTCGCCGAGGGCGCGCAGTTGCCGGCCGAGCCCCCGGCCCCCCGCGGCCACGCGATCGAGGCCCGGCTCTACGCCGAGGACCCGGCCAAGGACTGGCAGCCCGCCACCGGTACCCTGCACCGGCTCGAACTCACGCTGCCGTACCAGGAGTTCACCGGCACCGGGCTCCGGCTGGACTCCGGCGTGGAAGCCGGCAGCGAGATCACCCCGCACTACGACGCGATGCTCGCCAAGGTGATCGCCTGGGCGCCCACCCGCGCCGCCGCCGCCCGTCGGCTCGCCGACGCGCTCGCCCGCGCCCGCATCCACGGTCCGGCCACCAACCGGGAGCTGCTGGTCCGCGCGCTGCGCCACCCGGCCTTCCTGGCCGCGGACCTGCACACCGGCTTCCTGGCCGAGCACACGGCCGAACTCACCGCCCCGGACACCAAGGGCGTCGAACGCGCGGCGCTGGCCGCCGCCCTCGCCGACGCCGCGGGCCGCCGCGGCGCCCTGCCCTCCGGCTGGCGCAACCTGCCCTCCCAGCCGCAGCTCAAGCGCTACCGGGCGGAGGACGGCACCGAGTCGGCGGTCCGTTACCGGCACACCCGCAGCGGCCTGCTGGCCGAGGACCACCCGGAGGTCGAACTCGTCGAGGCGGCGCCGGACCGGGTCGTGCTGTCCGAGGACGGGCTCCGGCGCACCTATCGCGTCGCGCGGTACGGCGACCGGGTGCACGTCGACACCCCGGCCGGCGGCACCGCGCTCACCGCCCTGCCGCGCTTCCCCGACCCCACCGTCCGCACCGACCCCGGGGCGCTGCTCGCCCCGATGCCCGGCACCGTCGTCCGGGTCGTCGCCGCCGTCGGGGACCCCGTCACCGCCGGCCAGCCGCTCCTGGTGCTGGAGGCGATGAAGATGGAGCACCGCGTCGCCGCCCCGGCCGACGGCACCCTCGTCGAACTGCGCGCCACCCCCGGCCGGCAGGTCGAAACCGGCACCCTGCTGGCCGTTGTCCAGCCCACCGAAGCCTGAGGAAGGACCCGAATGTCCAGCATCGGCAGTCAGCTCCTGGAAACCCCCGAACGCCAGACCCTGCGCCGGGCCGTCGGCGACCTCGGCCGCCGCTACGGCTCCGCCTACTACCTCGCCAAGGCCCGGGCCGGCGAGCCCGCCGAGGAACTGTGGGCGGAGGCCGGCAAGGCCGGCTACCTCGGCGTCAACCTGCCCGCCGAGTACGGCGGCGGGGGCGGCGGCATCACCGACCTCGCCATCGTCCTGGAGGAACTCGGCACCGCCGGCTGCCCGCTGCTGCTGCTCATCGTCTCCCCGGCGATCTGCGGCACCGTGATCGCCCGCTACGGCACCGAGGAGCAGAAGCGCCGCTGGCTGCCCGGCCTGGCCGACGGCAGTCGCAAGATGGCCTTCGGCATCACCGAACCGGACGCCGGTTCCAACGCGCACCGGATCTCCACCGTCGCCCGCCGGGACGGCGACGACTGGGTGCTGACCGGCCGCAAGGTCTTCGTCTCCGGCATCGACCACTGTGACGCGGTGCTGTTCGTGGCCCGCACCGAGGACGCTCGCACCGGCAGGCTGAAGCCCTGCCTGTTCGTCGTCCCGCGCGAGACCCCCGGCTTCGAGTACCGGGCGATCCCGATGGAGATCGTCGCCCCGGAGAAGCAGTTCCAGGTCTTCCTGGACGACGTCCGGCTGCCCGCCGACGCCCTGGTCGGCGACGAGAACGCGGGCCTGCTCCAGCTCTTCGCCGGCCTCAACCCCGAGCGCATCCTCACCGCCGCCTTCTCGCTCGGCCTCGCCCGCCAGGCCCTCGGCAAGGCGGTCGAGTACGCGAAGACCCGCACCGTCTGGTCCACCCCGATCGGAGCCCACCAGGGCCTGGCCCACCCGCTCGCCCAGTGCGCGGTGGAGATCGAGCTGGCCCGGCTGATGACCCAGAAGGCCGGACTGCTCTACGACGCGGGCGAGGACCTCGCCGCCGGGGAGGCCGCCAACATGGCCAAGTACGCCGCCGGCGAGGCCGCCGCCCGTACGGTCGACCAGGCGGTGCAGACCCTCGGCGGCAACGGCCTGACCCAGGAGTACGGGCTGGGCGCGCTGCTGGCCGCCACCCGGGTCGGCCGGGTCGCCCCGGTCAGCCGCGAGATGGTGCTCAACTACGTGGCCCAGCACACCCTCGGCCTGCCCAAGTCGTACTGAGTCACCGAGCCGCACTCGGGTGAGTGAACGCCACGGTGCCGTCCTGACATCCGGTGCGGCGGGTCGAGCCTGCCGCCGCAGGTGACCGGCCGCGGCTCGGCGCGGCCGGTGGCACCGTGGACCGGCGCGTCCGGGGAGTCCCGCTTCGGGAACACCCGGACGGAGTCCACGGCGGGCACCGCCGTGCGCCGGGCTTCGCGGTGCTGTCAGGCGCCCTCCGGGACCAACCGCGCCACGCATGCTCCACCCCCCGGTTCCCCACAATGGACGAGCCAGGCCCCTGACTGTCCGTATGCTCCTGAACGCGCCCCGCACCGAATTGCGCACCGGTTTTGTTGCTGCGTCAACTTCCTTACTGGAGGCTCACCTTGGTGTTCCGAAGCGAGTTCCCCGACGTCCCCGTGGTCGACCTGCCGATCCATGAAGCGGTGCTCGGCGCCGCGGCGAGGCACGGCGACCGGCCCGCCCTGATCGACGGCCTCACCGGCGAGACCATCAGCTACGCCCAACTCGCCGCCGCCGTCGAGCGGGTGGCCGCAGGACTGGCCGAGACAGGCGTGCGCCGCGGCGACGTCGTCGCCCTCTTCAGCCCCAACTCGACCGCCTACCCGATGGCCTACTACGGCGCGACCAGGGCCGGCGCCACCGTCACCACGGTCTCCTCCTTCGCCACGCCCGTCGATCTGGCCGGCCAGCTGCGCGACAGCGGCGCCCGCTGGCTGGTCACCGTCTCCTCGTTCCTGCCGACCGCCCGTGCGGCTGCCGAACTGCTCACCGAACAGGGCCGCCCGCTGGCCGAGATCGTCGTCCTGGACGGCGCCGAGGGCCACCGCTCGATCACCGACCTGCTGGCCGCCACCGGTCCCGCCCCCGAGGTCGCCATCGACCCCGGAGAGGACATCGCCGTGCTGCCGTACTCCAGCGGCACCACCGGCCTGCCCAAGGGCGTGATGCTCACCCACCGCTCGATCGCCACCAACCTCGCCCAGTGCGACGCCCTCTACCGCCCCGCCGAGGGCGAACGGGTGCTCGCCGTCCTGCCGTTCTTCCACATCTACGGACTGGCCGCGCTGCTCAACCAGCCGCTGCGCTGCGGCGCCACCGTGGTCGTGCTGCCCCGCTTCGACCTGGAGCAGTTCTGCCGTGCGGTCCAGGAACACCGGGTGCAGGCGCTGGTGGTCGCCCCGCCGATCGCCCTCGCGCTGGCCCGGCACCCGATCGTGGAGCAGTACGACCTCTCCTCCGTCGAGTACCTGCTGTGCGCCGCCGCCCCACTGGACCACGAACTCGCCGACGCATGCGCCCGGCGCCTGGGCCTGCCACACCTGCTCCAGGGCTACGGCATGACCGAGCTCTCCCCGGTCACCCACGTCGTCTCCCCGCGCGAGGGCGACCCGTCGCCCGGCTCGGTCGGCCGGATGGTCCCCTCCACCGAGCTGCGGATCGCCGCCCTGGACGGCTCCGACGGCGACCTCGGGCCCGGCGAGCGAGGCGAGCTGCTGATCCGCGGCCCGCAGGTGATGAAGGGCTACCTCGGCCGCCCCTCCGAGACCGCGGCGGTGGTCGACGCCGAGGGCTGGCTGCACACCGGCGACGTCGGCTTCGTGGACGAACGCGGCTACCTGCACATCGTCGACCGGGTCAAGGAACTGATCAAGTACAAGGGCTACCAGGTGGCCCCCGCGGAGCTGGAGGCCGTCCTGCTCGGCCACCCGCAGATCACCGACGCCGCCGTGATCGGGGTCCCGGACGCCGAGGGAACCGAGTGCCCCAAGGCCTTCGTGGTCCGCGCCCCGGGCAGCGGCCTGACCGCGGAAGAGGTCACCGGGTACGTCGCCGGACACGTCGCCCCGTACAAGAAGGTCCGCGCGGTGGAGTTCGTGGACGCCGTCCCGAAGTCCGCGGCCGGCAAGATCCTCCGCCGTGAACTGCGTGCCCGCGAGGCCGGGCGCGCCGCCGTTCGCTGACCGGCCGGGGCCCACCCCGGCGGCCGAAGACCGGCGCCCGTCTGTGAGGATCTTCCCGTCGCGCCCCGACCGGGACCCGCCGCGCCCCGACCGGAACAGGAACCGCCCGCCGCCATGACCAGCCACCCCTCCGCCCGCACCCCGCAGCAGGACCGCAGCCGAGCGACCAGGGCCCGGCTGCTCGCGGCGGCCGTGGACTGCCTGGCCGAGCTCGGCTGGCACGGCTCCACCGTCGCCGTCGTCGCCGAGCGGGCCGGGGTCTCCCGGGGCGCGGCCCAGCACCACTTCCCGACCCGCGAGGACCTCTTCACCGCGGCCGTCGAACACGTCACCGCCGAGCGGCTGGCAGCCGTCCGCGCCCACGCGGGCGAGCTGCCGGCCGCCGGGCCGGACCGCACCCGGGCCGTGGTCGACATGATCGTGCGCCTCTACACCGGCCCGCTGTTCCGCGCCGCCCTGCACCTGTGGACCGCCGCCGCCACCGAGGAGGCGCTGCGCGAGCGGATCATCGCCCTGGAGGGCCATGTCGGACGGGAGGCCCACCGGGCCGCCGTGGAGTTCCTGGACGCCGACGAGAACCGCCCCGGGGTGCGCGAATCGGTGCAGGCCACGCTGGACCTCGCCCGCGGACTGGGCCTCGCCAACCTGCTCACCGACGACAGCAACCGACGTTCCGGAGTGATCCGGCAGTGGGCGGCCGTTCTGGAGAGTACGCTGCGGCCGGTACGCCCATGACGCCCGTACACCCGGAGCGGCCGGACACCCCCTGACCAAGGGGTCGCCGGGCGGCCGATGTCCGTGCAGTCTGGAGAAGAACCCCGGCCGGCACGGACCGCGAGGCCCACCCGGCCGGGCACGAGCCGAACCGGGGTGCTGCCTGATCATGCACGGACACGAGTGGGACGCGACCGCCGCCGACCCGGCACCGGGCGATTCCGAGGCACGTCCCGAGGGCGCCCGCCCTGAAGGCCACCGGCTCGTCCCCCTCGCGACGGCGCTGCTCCAGGACGACGGACTGATCCTGCACTGGAGCGAGGACGCAGAGGCCCTGCTCGGCTATTCCGCCGAGGAGGCCGTCGGCAGCTACGCCGCCCAGCTGCTCACCGACGAGTCCGACCGCTCCGAGGTGCTCGGCCTCTTCCAGCGGATCATGAGCAGCAGCGGATGGTCCGGCGTCTTCCCGGTGCGCCACCGCGACGGCCACAAGGTCGACCTGGAGTTCCGCACCTACCCGATCGCCGGCCCGGCCGGTACCCTGCTGCTGCTCGCCACCGCCTCCGACACCCGCGCCCTGCACGCCGTCGAGGCCGACCTCGCGGTACTGGACGGCATCTTCGGCCGCTCGCCGATCGGCATGGCCGTCTACGACACCGAGCTGCGCTACATCCGGATCAACGAGGCGCTGGCCCGGATGAACGGGGTGCCGGTCGCCGCCCACCTCGGCCGCCGGATATCCGCGGTGCTGCCCGGCATCAACAGCACCGAGATCGAGCAGATCATGCGCCAGGTGCTGAAGACCGGCAAGCCCGTGGTGGACGCCCGCTCGCACGGCCGGGTCCCCGGCGATCCCAAGCGGGACCGCGCCTGGTCCGCCTCCTACTTCCGGCTGGCGGACTCCACCGGCCGGATCCTCGGGGTCTGTTCCTCGATCATCGACGTCACCGAGCGATTCCAGGCCGAGGCCCGCGCCGTCCGTGCCCAGGAGAGGCTCGCCACCATCGCCGAGGCGACCGCCCGGATCGGCACCACCCTCGACCTCCAGCGCACCGCCGAGGAACTGATCGAGGCCGTCGTCCCGAGGTTCGCCGACTTCGCCACCGTCGACCTGCTGGAGCCGGTGCTGCGCGGCGCCGAGCCCACCGTGATCCCCTCCGACCGGAACGTCACGCTGCGCGCCGTCGCCGTCGGTGAGTCCTACGAGACCGGCCTCGCGCACGCCGTGGACGTGGTCGGCGAGGCCTCCGAGTACACCCCGGACCGCAGCTACACCCAGTGCCTGCGCAGCGGGAAGCCGCTGCTGCGCGCCCACGTGGACGAGGACGTGCTGCGCGGACTGGTCTCCAGCGAGGACCGGGTGGCCCCCGGGATGGCGGCGGGCATCCACTCGTACCTGATGGTGCCGATCACCGCCCGGGGCATGGTGCTCGGCGGCTCGGAGTTCATCCGGATGCGCAACCCCGAGCCGTTCACCGCCGCCGATGTCGCCCTCGCCGAGGAACTGGTCGCCCGCACCGCGCTGGCGCTCGACAACGCCCGGCTCTACCGCCGCGAGCGGGAGACCGCGCTCACCCTCCAGCGCAGCCTGCTGCCGCAGGAGGTGCACCGCACCCTCGGCCTGGAGATCGCCTACCGCTACCTGCCCAGCAGCGTCGTCAGCGAGGTCGGCGGCGACTGGTTCGACGTGGTGCCGCTGTCCTGCGGGCGGGTCGCCCTGGTGGTCGGCGACGTGATGGGCCACGGCATCCGGGCCGCCGCCACGATGGGCCAGCTGCGCACCGTCGCCCGGACCCTCGCCACCCTCGACATGCCGCCCGAGCAGGTCCTCACCCGACTGGACGAGACCGCCTCCGGTATCGGCGAGGGCCAGTTCGCCACCTGCATCTGCGCGGTGTACGACCCGCTGGAGCGCACCGTCCAGGTCGCCTCGGCCGGGCACCTGCCGCCGATCCGGGTCGCCCCCGACGGCACCGCCGCCAGGGTGGAGGTGCCGCCCGGGGTGCCGCTGGGCGTCGGCGGGGTGGCCTTCGAGTCGATCGAGTTCACCATCCCCGAGGGCGGCATGGTCGCGCTCTACACCGACGGCCTGGTCGAGCGGCGCGGCCAGGACCTGGACGCCGGGATCGACCTGCTCGCCCGCACCCTGGCCGGCCCCGGCCGGACCCTGGAGGAGAGCTGCGACGCCGTCCTCGGGGCGCTGGTCACCGACGGCACCGAGGACGACATCGCGATGATCATGGCCCGGGTGCTGCCGCTGCCCGCCGACCGGATCGCCACCCTGCCGCTGTCCGGCGGAGGACGACTGCCCGGCAGAGCCCGCCGCTTCACCCGCGCCACCCTGGAGGCCTGGGGCCTGTCGGCGCTCACCGACTACGCGGAGCTGCTGGTCAGCGAGCTGGTCACGAACGCCCTGCTGCACGCGGAGGCGCCGCGCCGGCTGCGGCTGTTCCGCGACCGGGTGCTCACCGTGGAGGTCTCCGACGCCGGCGGCCAGACCCCGCAGCTGCGCCCGTTCGCCGAGCAGGACGAGGGCGGGCGCGGCATGTTCCTGGTCAGCGAGCTGGCCCAGCGCTGGGGCACCCGGCTCACCCGGGACGGCAAGGTGGTCTGGGCCGAGCTGGAGCTGCCCTTCGGGGCCGCCTAGAGAACGATCGTTCCGCACACGAGAACGGCCGTTCCCGCTGGGGG
>NZ_JBHVFE010000036.1:0-35180 GCF_042801945.1 Kitasatospora sp. NPDC057542 | reverse complement strand
GGCCTCAGGCCGTCACCCCGTGGGAGCGGTCGCCGCCCGTGCCACTGGTACCCGTCGCGCCGGCCGCGGGCACCGCCTTCGCGGCCGGGCGCTGGGCCGGGACGGGCTCGTGCAGCGAGGACAGGTCCCAGGCGTAGGTGCCGACGGCGTTCGCGATCACGTCGATGTTGACGTCGAAGGCGCCCATGTCGATGTTGCCCAGGTTGTCGCAGGCCTTGTGGTAGCACGCGTCGTACGCGACGCCGGCCGTGCCGCCGTAACGGGCCGCCTGCTCCGGGGACTTGACCTTCTCGGCACCGGTGTCGGTGCCGCCCGCCGGGATGCCCGCGTCGATGAACGGACCGTAGTCGGAGCGGCCGTTGAAGGCGGTCGGGTCGTGCGGCAGGCCCCGGCCGTCCAGGTAGCCGTTGATGTCCCGCTCCAGCTGCGCCGAGCCCTCGGGGCCCGCGCCGCCGCCGGCGCTGCCGGAGCCGTTGTAGACGAACTGCGCGTAGTTGGGGGATGCGATCATGTCGAAGTTGAGGTAGAGGCCGATCTTCTTCCGCTCCGCGTCGGAGAGGGAGTTCACGTACGCCTCGGCACCCTTGAGGCCGAATTCCTCGGCCGACCACCAGGCGAACCTGACCTTGTTCTTCACCGGGTGCACGCTGAGGTTCTTCGCAACCTCCAGGATGCCGGCCGAGCCCGAGCCGTTGTCGTTGATGCCCGGCCCCTCGGGGACGGAGTCGAGGTGCGCGCCGACCATCACGGTGTGGGCCGGGTCACCGCCGCGGGTCTCGGCGATGACGTTCCACGTCTTGCGCGGCTCCATGAAGGTGCGGATGTCCAGGGCCACCCGGACGGGCCCGGCGGCGGCCTCGGCGGCCAGGGCCTCGCCCGCGGCCTCGGTGATCCCGCCGGTCGGGATCCTCCCGGCCGTCGGCTCGCCGAGCGTCCCGTTGAGGTTGCCCTCGGTGTTGTTGTAGATGATCGCCCCGACCGCGCCCACGGCCGCCGCGGCGGCCTGCTTCTCGGCGAAGGGGCACCCGCCGCGCCGGATCAGGGCGATCTTGCCGGTGAAGGCGCCCGCCGGGTAGTCGGCGGGCGTGCAGCCGGTGGTGGCGCCGACAGGTGCGACCGCCAGGTCCGCGGTCAGGCCCGCCTCCGGGCCGCTCGCCGAGTACGTCATGGCGATCACCGGCACCGACTCGGCCTTCGGGGAGACCACGTCGAGGCGCTCCGAGCGGGCCTCGAAGAAGGTGTACACGAATTCCTGCTTGGACACCTTGAGTCCGGCCCGCCGCGCCTGCTCGTAGACGTACTGCGCGGACTGGTCGTGCCCCGTCGAACCGGCCACCCGGGTACCGCCGTTGCGGTCCGCGATCAGCTGGAGCGCGGCCAGGGTGGCCCGGGCGTCCCGGGCGCTGCTCGCCTCGACCAGCCGGGAGGCCAGCTTGGCGCCCTTGCGCGCCGGGTCCGGGTCGGCCGAGGCGGTGCCCGCGCCGGCCAGCAGCAACGGGGTGACCAGGGCGGCGACGGTCAGGGCGGCGCCCGCGCCACGCCGGGTGACGGCGGTTCGCGGGCGCCCTGGAGTGGTGGCGCGGTCGTGTGGGGTGAAACGGTCGAGCGGGGAGGTGGAGCGACGGGTACGCAGCATCAAGGCAACTCCTTCCGACGGGCCGTGAGGTCATGATTTGACATGATCGGAATCCCGTTGCCAAGCCTTTACGCACGCCGCGCGGATGCGGCCCGCCGCACGTGCGGCGATATTGGAGTAGTGGGGGCGTCTCATCCAGGAGTGTGACCAGATGTCCATGATGGATAAGCTCAAGAGCCTGCTGAAGGGCCACGAGGAGCAGGCCGAGAAGGCCGTCGACAAGACGGGCGACGCCGTCGACGAACGCACCCAGGGCAAGTACGGCAGTCAGGTGGACGCCACCGAGGAGCAGCTCAAGAACCAGTTCCGCAACCAGTCGCCGCCCCCGCAGTAGCGGGTTCCGCGGGGCACCGTACCCGGCGCCGCCCGGCCGGTTCCACTGCCCCGGTCCGGCCCGGCGGCCGGACCGGGGTTCAGGCTTCCCGGCGCCCGGGGTCCGCCGTCCGGCGGTCCGCCATCCGGGGGGCCGCCGTCCCGGGCAGGCCGTCGTCACCTTCCCGGCCACCGCCGCCCGCGCCGCAGTTCTCGCAGGGTGCCGGTCCGGGCCCCTCGCGCAGCCGTCCGCACTCCGGGCACACCCGGTCCAGCCAGCAGGCCGACTCGCCGCCTTGGTCCACGCGGTCGATTCTGCCCGGAGCACCCTCCCGAACGCGAGTGGACACTGTCCACGGCCGGGGGGCGCGGGCGGTCTGCGCAGACCGTGCTGCACACCGGCCCGGCGGCCGGTCAGGTCTCGCCCGCGCGGCCGGAGTCCGCCATCCGGCCGTGAGCGACGCCCGGACCGTCACACGCCGGTGACACCGTCGACGCACTCCCGGAGCAGGTCGGCGTGGCCGTTGTGGCGGGCGTACTCCTCGATCAGGTGCACCAGGATCCAGCGCAGCGAGACGCTGTCCGCACCGATCACCGCCGCGGCCTGCGGGGAGAGCGGGCCGGTCGCGTCCAGCGGTTCGTCCGCGGTCAGTTCCCGGCCCCGGTCGATCTCCGTCCGCCAGTCCACCAGCGCCTCGGCCAGCCCGCGCGCAGGGTCCAGCCGGTAGCCGTCGGCGTTGTCCGTGCCGTGCACCGGCGGCACCTGTCGACCGGCGAACACCCGTTGGTACCAGTTGCGTTCGACCTCGGCGAGGTGCTGCACCAGGCCCAGCAGGGTCATCGGGGAGGGCGGGACGGACGCCAACCGCACCTGCCGGTCGTCGAGCCCGTCGACCTTCCGGGCGAGCGTGGCCCGCTGGAAGTCCAACCAGGTCTCCAGCATGGCGCGTTCAGCTGCGTGCGGGGGCGGGATCGGCCGCCCGTCCGGGGTGAGTGCCATGGCTGCCACTCTGGCACACGCTCCCACTCGCCCCACTCGAACTCCGGGGCCGTGTCAGCACCGCGAGCAGTACGAGCTGCACGACCGCGCCCACCGCCAGCCCCCTCGGAACATTAGGCCGCACGGGCGAATCGGAAGCGAAAACGAAGGCGTACGCCCCTGTCGAACGCCGGAGCGAAAGGCCGGATTCAGGCCGTTCCACACCTGGCTCGCCCCGGCCCCGGCATCGCTATGATGATCCGCCTCACGTCCTCGGCGTCCCCTCCGCGGCGTGACCCGCCACCGCGCCCCGCCGTCCCCCTGGAGGCCGCCGTGCCCACTTCCGAGACCGCGGTCGAGGCCGCAGTCCACTCCGCGCCGCTGAAGCGGGACGACATTCCCGGCTGGTTCTTCAGCCTCGACCGGGCCGCCTTCAGCCACCTGCTGTCCGCCCAGAGCACGGCCGGCGTCACCGGCGACATCCTGGAGCTCGGCAGCTACCTCGGCCGCAGCGCCGTCCTGCTCGGCGACCACCTGCAGCCGGGCGAGCGGCTGACGGTCTGCGACCTGTTCGACTCCGAGGCGGGCGACGCCGAGAACGCCGCAGAGATGAACATGTCCTACCGCAAGACCCTCACCCGCAGCGCCTTCGAGGCCAACTACCTCGCCTTCCACGGCTCGCTGCCCGAGATAGTGCAGGCCCCGACCTCGGTGCTGGCCGACGGCCGCATCCGGGCGGGCAGCTGCCGGTTCGTCCACGTCGACGCCTCCCATCTCTACGAGCACGTCGCCGGGGACATCGCCGTGGCCCGCGCCGCGCTCGCCGAGAACGGCCTGGTCGCCCTGGACGACTACCGCTCCGAGCACACCCCGGGCGTCTCCGCCGCGGTCTGGGAGGCCGTCTTCACCGGCGGGCTGCGGCCGGTCCTGCTCACCCCGATGAAGTTCTACGGCACCTGGGGCGACGCGGCGGCCGCCCGGGCGGTCCTGCGGGAGCGCGACTGGCGGGCCGAGGGGTACACCGTCGACGAGGACACCATCGCCGACGCCCGGGTACTGCGCCTCAACTACCAGGTCAAGGCCCCGGTCCAGCGCTCCACCTCACGCCGGATCGCCCTGGAGCTGCTGCCCCCGGTCGCGACCAAGGCCACCCGCCGGATGCTCCGGACGCTGCGCGAACGCCGCGCCGCTCCCCCGGTCCCGAACGCCTGACCCCTCGCCGGGGCCCCGCCCCCCACCGGCCGGGCCCCGGCGCCGCCTTCGCCCCGCACACCCCTGCGGCACCGAGCCGAGCACCCCGCCGCCGCGGCGGCGATCGACACCCCGAGCGACACCACCGGCCGACACCCCCCAGCCAGGCCGCGAACACCGCCACCCCACCTCCTCCGGCCCCGCACCGACGCCGGTGACCACCAGCCCGGCCGTCAACTCCCCGGCGGAGGACCTCGGCTGCGGCACAGCCCGGGGCGCGCAGCCGATCCCGGTCGACGCCGGGCCGGCGCCGGGGAGGGCTCGTGCCGACCGCCCCTGCCGTCGCGGCGTCAGTCCATTGCGGGTGACCATATTGTTGGGACTTCTTATTTTCTCCTCCGCTTCACTCTAATGAGTGAACCTCATTTAAAGATTTGCCCACAGAACATTAAAGGGCACATAGTGATGACACCTCAGTTCGGTCTGGTGAACACCAAGTTCAGGCAAAGTCATCCCCAGTGAGGAGAAGACCTTGTTCCACGGAAACACGGCATCGGACAACCCCGGGCAGCGGCTGCGCGCGGAGATCGCGGGCCCGGGGACGACGCCGCTGATCGGCGTCTACGACATGTACTCGGCCTCCATCGCGGCCGAGCACTACGACGGCATGTTCGTCTCCGGCTTCGGCTTCGCGGCCTCCTACTACGGGCTGCCCGACATCGGTTTCATCGCCTGGCCCGACATGGTGGGCTTCGTCGAGCGGCTGCGTGGCGCCTTCCCCCGGCACCACCTGCTGGTCGACATCGACGACGGCTACGTCGATCCGGAGGTGGCCTGCCACGTCGTGCGCAGGCTCGAACGGATCGGCGCGTCGGGCGTGATCCTGGAGGACCAGAAGCGGCCCCGCCGCTGCGGGCACGCGGACGGCAAGCTGGTGCTGCCGCTGGAGGAGTACCTGGAGAAGCTGGAGCTGGTCCTCGCCAACCGGACGGACCTGGTGGTGGTAGCGCGCACCGACGCCACCGAGGAGGACGACATCCTGCGCCGGGCCCGGGCGCTCGCCGCCACCGACGCCGACGTGGTGCTGGTGGACGGCGTGCGCAGCGAGGAGTGGATCCGCCGGATCCGCCGGGTGGTCGGCGACAAGCCGCTGCTGTTCAACCAGATCGCGGGCGGCAAGTCGCCCCGGCTGTCGCTCTCGGAGCTGTCGGACCTGGGTGTGGACGTGGCCATCTACAGCACGCCGTGCCTGTTCGCCGCGCACCGGGCGATGGACGAGGCGCTGGCCGGCCTGAAGGAAGCCGACGGGCGGCTGCCCGCCCCGGCCCGGGGGCAGGAGCAGGTCGGCGTGCGGGAGTCCACCGAGCTGCTGGAGCGGAACGTCTCGCGCTCCCGCGGGCTGATGGCGGTGACGGCATGAGTGCCGGGCCGCGCGGGCCCGCCCCGCCCTCGCCGGCCGCCGCCCTGCGGGCCACCGCGCTGGGGCTGGCCGGGGCCTGTGCCCTGCTCGCGGGCGCCGCGGCGCCCGCGGCGGCCGGCGGCGGGCTGATCACGGTCGTGGACAACTCGAACGCCGACTCCTGGCTGGAGGTCGACCGGACGGCCAACCTCCAGAACGGCAGCGGCTCGGCGGGCAGCGACCACGACGGCGCCGGTTCGCTGGTGGGCGGCCTGCTCGGGCCGGGGTCCTCGTCCGGGCCCTCACTCCGCCCGGTGGCGGGAGGCGGCCCGTGACCGACGGCCTGGCGCGCCCGGAGCAGCCACCAGGGCTCCGGGCGCGCGGGGAACGGACGCAGTCGCAGTGCGGGCCCGGGCCCCGCTCCCGCGGGCTGCTGCCCCGCCGGCTGGACCCGTACATGGCGGCGCTGGCCGGGACGGTCGGGCTGGCCGCGCTGTTCCCGGCCTCGGGCGTCTCGGCCCGGGTCGCCGGGGTCGCCTGCGACCTCGCGGTGGCGCTGCTGTTCTTCCTCTACGGCGCCCGGCTCTCCACCCGCGAGACGCTGGCGGGGCTGCGCCACCTTCGGCTGCACGGGCTGGTGCTGGCCGCCACCTTCGTTCTCTTCCCGCTGCTCGGGCTGGCCACCGCGCTGCTCACGCCCGTCCCGCTGACCGGGCCGTTGCAGACCGGGGTGCTCTTCCTCTGTCTGGTTCCCTCCACGGTGCAGTCCTCGGTGGCGCTCACCGGCGCCGCCGGGGGCAACATCCCGGCGGCGATCTGCGCGGGCACCTACTCAAGTCTGGCGGGGCTGGTGCTGACGCCGCTGCTGTCGGCCTGGCTGCTGGGTTCGCACACCGCGCTGTCCGCGGACGGGCTGCTACGGATCGGGCTGCAGCTGCTCGCGCCGTTCCTGCTCGGGCAGTTGTCGCGGCCGTGGCTCGGCGGCCTGCTCTCCCGGCACAAGCGGGTGCTCACCCCGGTGGATCGCGGCTCGATCCTGCTGGTCGTCTACACGGCGTTCAGCGCGGCGGTGTCCCAGGGCATCTGGGGCCTGGCCACCCCCCTCGCGCTGCTCGGACTGCTCGCGGTGCTGCTCGCCCTGCTGGCCGCCGCCCTGGCGGCCACCGGGCTCGGCGCCCGGCTGCTGGGACTCGACCGTCCGGCAGCCGTGGCGGCGGTGCTGTGCGGTTCGCAGAAGAGCCTGGCCAACGGCCTGCCGATGGCCACCGTCCTGTTCGGAGCGCAAGCCGGACTGATGGTGCTGCCGCTGATGCTCTACCACCAGCTCCAGCTGATCGTCGGCACCGTCCTCGCCGGCCGCTGGTCGCGGGCGCCGACGGCCTCCGCGGCCGGCCCGGTCCCGGCCGCGCTCAGCGGCCCGGACGCTCCGCCAACGCCCGGGTGATCCCCCGGCGCAGCCTGGCCGAGGCCCCGGGCTGCCGACCGAGCCGGTGCAGCCGTTCGGCCGGCAGCTCAGGTCGGCGGGCCAGCGCCAGCACCGCCGCGAACGGGCGGTCGCCCTCCGCCAGTCGGTCGCCCACGAGATCGACCAGACCATCCAACGCCGCGCCCGTGAGGGCCGGGTGGGCGGCGATCAACCGAAGGAGGCAGTTGTCGTTCCATGTGCTGTTGCGCCGGGTGGACAGCGAGGCCAGCAGATCGGCGGGCGCGGCGGCATTCGAAGCTATCGCGTGCCAGACGAACGGGTACTCCCCCTGCGCGAGTCGGCGCAGGACGTCCGGATTCGAGGTCCGCTCGGCCAGCCGCAGGTAGTCCCCGCCGTCGTGGAGGTGCTTGAGCGCCTCGGCGTCGTCCATCGTGTCCGTCGAATCCATCGCGCCCCGCCGCGTCCGTGTCGTTCACGTCGAGGCGCGACCCTAGCAGGCGGCCGACCCGTCCTCAGCCCCCTTTCGGCAGGGGTGCTGAGGGCGGTGGCCGGGAGGGTGGGCAGCGGTCCCTCGGGCCGCAGCGTCCAGCCGGCCGGGGCCGGGGGCTCCGGGCCCGGGCGGGCGGTGAGGGTCAGGGTGCCCCGTCGTCCGCGAGGACGGTGTACGGCATGGCCGACCGGACCCGACCGCAGGCGACGTCCCGCCGCACGGCGGTGCCGCCCGGGGCGAACACCGGGGCCGTCATCGGACGTAGTAGGCCCGGTTGTGGGCGGCGACCGGCGGGGACTGGTAGGTCCACACCCCGGCGGCCGGGGCGTCGGCGATCAGGTGGCCGAGGTCGCGGGCGGACTCCTCGGCGGGGTTGCCGAGATCGAGCCGGACGCGTTCCGCGGTGCGGTCGTCCAGGGCGTAGTAGCGGTAGGGCTGGTAGACGTTGAGCGGCCCGGCCAGCAGCTTGCCCTCGTCGTCGGTGCCGTAGCCGGTGATCGGGGTGTTGTTGACCGATTCGGGGGTGAGACCGACCAGGTTCACGTCCAGGGCCAGGAGTTCCTCCTCGTGGCGCCTCAGTCCGTCCGGTCCCAGGGCGGCCCGACGGCAGGAGACCGACCAGCGTTCACGCACGCCCGGCGCGTTGAGGGAGGGCAGGGTGGTCTCGAACCAGCCCGGGTGCTTGGGCTCGGCGTACAGCCGGCGCCCGGCGTCGATGGCCGACGGGTTGTCGCAGAGCACGTGCAGCCGGGCGATGCCGAGCAGCTTGGTCTGGTCGTAACCCCTGGCGTACTGACCGTAGTTGACCACCGGCATCCGTTCCTCAGCGAAGAGCGGGTGGGCGATCAGGTTGATCTCCAGCTCCTGGGTGATGCCGCCGCCGTTCGGATACTGGGCGAAGTAGAGCTGGTAGTTGAGCGAGACGCAGGCCCCGCCGTCGAAGGCGGCGACGTTCAGCCCCGGGTGACGCTTGGCGAGCAGTTCGCGCGCCCGCGCGCGGTCGACCAGGTAGTCGACGCCGATGTTGTGCAGTGCGCCGTAGTGGAAGGGCAGGTGGTACGGCTCCGGTACGGGCGGCAGCGGCAGGCCGGTCATGAGGGCTCCGAGGACGAGGACGAGAGCGGGGGCAGGGGCGAGGGGGACGGCGAGCGCGGTGCGGGGGTACGGGAGGCGGCCGGGGTCGGTACGACTGCCGGGCGGTGCAGCTCCAGCAGGTCGCGGTGCATCCGCTCGGCGCTGCGCAGCGCGAGGGCGGCCATGGTGAGCGAGGGGTTGGAGGTGCCGAGGGAGGGCATCGAGCCGCAGCCGACGGCGTACAGGTTGGGGTGGTCCCAGCAGCGCTGCCAGTGGTCCACGACCGAGTTCGCGGGCGAGTCGCCCATGATGTGGGTGCCGCCCCCGTGGCCGGCGCCCCGGTAGCCGTGGACGGCTCCCCGGTGTTCGAGCCGCCCCGGCCATCCGGCCGCCGGGTAGGCGGTGTGGTCCTCGGCGCCGAGCAGCGCGAACAGCTGGTCGGAGACGGCCCGGGCGGAGGCCATCCCGTCACGGACGTACTCCGAGAGGTCGTAGCGGACGACCGGACCGGGCAGACCGAGCGGGTCGCACCGGTCCCGGTCGAGGGTGACCCGGTTGGTCGGGTCGGCGGGCTGCTCCAGCTCGAACTGGAGCGAGAACTGACGGCCCAGCCGGTCACCGAGTCGCTCGCGCAGCTCCTTGCCGCGCAGGCCCTCCGCGAGCAGCGCCGCCGCCTCGGCCTCCGGCGCGCCGCCCGCCCAGGACCAGCCCCAGTTGCCGATCTCGATCCGGAACGGCGCCCGGCGGTCGCGCCCGGGGCCGAACCGGAAAGCCTCCAGGCCGCTGGTGGACCCGGGGCCGCGATAGGGGCCGACCGGGCGGGGCATCAGCCCCCAGGTGAGCAGGGCCGGGTGGTCCATCAGGTTCCGGCCGACCTGGTCGCTGCGGTTGGCCAGGCCGGAGAGGAGCAGCAGCCGGGCGTTCTCGATCGCGTGCGCGGCGAGGACGACCAGGTCCGCCTCCACCCGGTGGGCCGTGCCGCCCGCGAGGTACTCGACTGCCCCGACCCGCCCGGTTTCCGGGTCGGCGAGCACCCGGCTGACGACGGCCTCCGTGCGCAGTTCGATCCCGGCCGCCCAGCGGGCCTGGGTCCGCAGCGGGGTGTACTTGGCGCCGCTCGGGCAGGCCGGGACACAGCCCGCGCTGCCCGCGCAGAGCGGTCCGTCGGCGGAACCGGGCCTGGTCGGCACGCCGTTTCGGGCGTGCGGGGTGGCGGTGACGGCGAGCCGGGCGGGGCCGGACACGGCGGGGTCGCGGACGGTCCGGCCGTCGAGGGCGCGGGCCAGCTGCCGGTCGAGATGGCTGGCCGGGATGGCGCGCATCGGGTAGTCGTAGCCGTCCGGAATGGGCAGTCCGACGGCGCGGCGCTGCTCGTCGGCGTCGGCGGCGACCCCGAGTTCCCGTTCGGCCTCGCGGTAGTGGGGTTCCAGGTCGTGGTAGCCGATCGGCCAGTTGCGGCCGTGGCCGAGGTCGCCGGTGCGGAAGTCCTCGGGGTGCATGCGCGGGGTGAGCCCGGTCCAGAGCAGTCCGGTGCCGCCGTTGACGCGCAGGTAGCCGCTGGCGTAGGGCAGCGGCCCGTACTGGCGGAGGTGGCCGGTGGCGGTGAAGCCCCCGTCCGGGCGTCCGGTGAGGTCGGTGACGTCGGGTGACGGCGCTTCGGGGCTGTGCGGGTAGGGCGAGGTGGGTGGTCCGCCGCCGGCCGCGCGGTGGGCGGTGGCGGCCTCGGCGCCGGTGGGAGCGGCCCGTCCGGCCTCCAGGACGAGGACCCGCCAGCCCTGTGCGCCGAGGCGGTGGGCGACCAGTGTCCCGGCGAAGCCCGCTCCGACCACGACGGCGTCCCAGCGCGCGTTCACCGGCCCTCACCACCGTTGTCCGGTGCCGCCGCACGTCGGGGGGCCTCGGCTCCCCGCAACGGCTCGGCTCCGCCCAGTGGCTCAGCGCCTCCCCGGACCTCAGCGTCTCCCCGGACCTCAGCGTCTCCCCGGACCTCAGTGCCGCCCGGGACCTCGGCGCCTCGGGGTGCCTCGGCCCAGCTGCCGTGTCCGGGGGCGGCGGCCCCGGGCGGGGTGGCGTGGAAGGTCCGCCAGACCAGTCCCTGGTCGTGGGCACGGGCGGAGGAGGGCGCCTCGCCGGGCCAGGCTCCGACGTACCAGAGGTGGACCAGGGCGTGCTCGTCCCGGACCCGGTGGGCCAGCGTGGTCCGGTGGTGCTCGTCCGCCATGCCGGTGGCGCGCAGCTCGGGTACGTCGAAGCCGGTGAGCTCGGCGCAGACGCGCAGGAACTCGTCCAGGTCGGCCAGGGCGTCGACGTGCGCGTTCGCGGCGGGGTCCCAGCACTCCGCCAGGTCGTAGTCGGCCGGGTGGTCGTCGGACACGGACACGCGGGCACCCCCACGATCGACAACGGGTGGCCGAGGCATGACAGGCCGTACGGCGCAACGGACCGTACGGCGCGACAGGCCCCACAACGTGGCAGGCCCGGGGTGCCGAGCCTCGCCGAACCGCCCGGCCTGCCACCGCGATCCTGCCGCCCGCCCTCACCCCCGGAAACGCGTTGCACGAATCTGCCCGGACTTCGTCACTCCTTGCCCGGTCAGCCGCCCACCACGATCACCCGGCGTCCGCTTCCGGTCGGCCCAGCGCCCGGACCGCCGACAGGACGTCCAGGCCCAGCTCCGGATCGGCGTCCTCGGGCAGACTGACGGACAGCCGGGTGACCAGACCCGCGTACCGGCGGTGGACCTCCCGGGCGACCTCCTCGACCGAACCGCAGACCGCGAAGGTGTCGAACACCTCGTCGTCGATCAGCGCGGCCATCTCCGCCCAGCGCCCGCGCACCGAGTGGGTGTGCAGTTCCTCCTGGAGCCCCTCCCAGCCGTGCTGCGCCAGCACCGGGCGGTAGGCCGGCGTGGAGGCGTAGAACGCGAGCCGCTCGCGGGTGGCCGCCCGGTTGACCGCCAGCTCCTCCTCGGTGCGGCCGGTGGCGGTGAGCACGCTGCCGACGACCTCGAACGGCCGCTCCGTCCATGCGGCCCCCTCCGCCTCGGCCCGGGCCCGCTCCTCCGTCAGGCCGGGCAGCACCTGCTCGGCCAGGTAGGCGGTAGAGGAGAACGGGTGGCTGAGGAAGCCGTCGGCCACCGCCCCGGCGGTCCGGGTCATCAGCGGCCCGACGCCCGCCAGCAGGATGCGCGGCACCCCGGACGGGACCGGGTCCGGCGAGAACACCGGCGTCATCACCGTGTGGGTGTAGAACTCGCCCCGGAAACGCAGCCGTTCGCCGGTCTGCCAGCTGTGCCAGATCGCCCGCACCGCGTGCACGTACTCACGCATCCGGGCGGCCGGGCGGTCCCAGGGCATCCCGAAGCGCTTCTCGATGTGCGGCTTGACCTGCGAGCCGAGCCCGATGACGGCCCGTCCGCCGGAGGCCGCGTGCAGCCCCCAGGCCTGGTAGGCGAGCGTCATCGGGGTCCGGGCGAAGGCCACCGCGATGCCGGTGGCCAGCTCGATCGACTCGGTCCGGTCGGCCGCGCGGGCGAGCTGGAGGAACGGGTCGTACGCGGTCTCGGCGACCCCCAGCCGGTCCATGCCCCGGCGTTCGGCCTGCTCAGCGGCGTCCAGGATGCCCGCCGGGTGTCCGGAGGCGGTGGCGTCGAGGCGGAGGGCGGCGGGTCGGTCCATGGCGTTGTGCTCCTGGTCGCGGGCGGCGGTGCTACCCGGGTAGCCTGCCACGTCTCGGCCCGCGTCCCGGACGGACCGCCGCCACCTCCACCCGCCGCCTCACCGACGGCCGCCGGCCCCACCCGCACCGCCCGGCAGTGCGAACAGCCGTTCCAGGTGCCGGTCGACGGCCGCGAGCACGGCGGCGGGCTCGACCACCTCCAGCTCCAGCAGCGTGGTGAACCCGGTGAGCGCGAGCAGCAGGTCGGTCTCCACCACCGGGTCGCGGTCGGGCGCCAGGTACCCGTCGGCGATCGCCTGCCGGACCACCTGCTCGACCATCGCCCGCCCCTGGAGCAGGCCGCCGCGGGCCCGTGCGTGGACCTCCTCGTCGTGCAGCGCCTCCAGCACGTAGGCGGCGCTCATCCGGCTGGTCGCCCGCGCGTCGGCGTGCAGGGGCAGCAGTTCGACCAGCATGACCCGCAGCACGTCACGCGGGTGCGGCCGCTCGCCGAGCGCTCCCAGTGCCCGGCCGACCCGCAGTGCGCTCTGCTCGCCGGCGAAGTCCATCGCGAAGGAGAGCATCTGCGCCCGGGAGTCGAAGTAGTGCTGGAGCTGCCCGAGCGAGATGCCGGCCTCCTGCGCGACCTCGCGCATCGTCAGGTGCGTGGCGCCGCGCCGCTCCACGACCCGCCACAGCGCACGGGCGATCATCTCGCGGCGTTCCCGGTGGTCGACCTGCTTCGGCATGGGCGGCGGCTCCTCGGGCTCTCTCCACGCGCGGCGTACTCTTTTCCATACACTTGACACAATACAGTCGACCGATAACGTGGAAAGCCTTCCGAGGGAGGGGCGTCCACATGCCGGAGCAACCCGTCGTCCGCACCACCGAAGGACTCGTCCGTGGCTGCTGGGAGCCGCAGCACGGGCAGGACCAGCGACAGGACCAGCAAGCGGGCCGGGAACTCGCGGTCTTCCGCGGCATCCGCTACGCCCAGCCGCCCGTCGGAGCCCTCCGCTTCGCCGCTCCCGTCGAGCCCGAGTCCTGGGACGGCGTCCGTGAGGCCGCCGCCTTCGGCCCCGTCGTCCCCCAGTCCGGGCCGATGCCCGCCGAGTCCCCCGGAACGTCCGAGGACACCGACTGGCTGACGCTCAACGTCTGCACACCCGATCCGGGCGCGGCCGGGCTGCCGGTCCTGGTCTGGATCCACGGCGGCGGGTTCATCTCCGGGGCCTCCGGCGACCCGCTGTACGACCCGACCGCCCTGGCCTCCGCCGGGCTGGTCGTGGTGAGCATCAACTACCGCGTGGGCGCCGAGGGTTTCGCGCTGCTGGAGGGCGCCCCGGCCAACCGGGCCTTCCTCGACCAGATCGCCGCCCTGCACTGGGTTCGGCGCAACATCGCCGGGTTCGGCGGGGACCCTGCGCAGGTGACCGTCGCCGGGCAGTCCGCCGGCGCCGGGTCGGTCGCCGCCCTGCTGACGATGGACCAGGCCCGCGGCCTGTTCCGGCGAGCCGTCGCCCACACCGTGCCGGGCAACCACTGCACGCCCGCCCTGGCCGCGGAGGTCACCGCCGAGCTCGCGAAGCTGCTCGGCACGGCCCCCACCGCCGCCGCGCTGGCCGAGGTGCACCCGTGGCGCCTGGCCTCGGCGGTCACCGAACTCGGCACCGCGCTGCCGGAGCACCTCGCGCGCTGGGGCCGGCTGGCGCACAGCGGCATCGCCACCGTCCCGGTGGTCGACGGCGAGGTCATGCCCGGCTCTCCGTGGTCGGCGCTCACCGCCGGCGTCGAGCTGCTGGTCGGCCACACCCGGGACGAGTTCCGGCTGTTCAGCGTCCTCAGTGGACGGCACGGCACCTTCACCGAGGAGGAGGCCCGGCTCGCGCTGGATCTGTTCGCCCCGCCACCGGGCGGCCCGGACGCCTACCGGGCCGCCCTCCCGGGCGCGACACCCTCCGAGCTCATCGAAGCCGTCAGCTCCGACGCCCTCTTCCGGGTGCCGTCCCTCCGGCTGGCCGAGGCCAACGCGGCTGCCGGCGGCACCTCGTACCTCTTCGAGCTCGCTCTGCCCGCTCCCGCCCTCGGCGGCGTCTTCGGCGCCTGCCACGGTCTGGACGTGCCGCTCGCCTTCGGCAGCCTGGACAGCCCGACGGCGCGGCACGTCCTCGGCGACCCGCCTCCGCCGCAGGCGGTCCGGGTCTCGGCGGAACTGCGGCAGGCCTGGGTCCGGTTCGCCACCACCGGCGACCCGGGGTGGCCCGCCTTCGATCCGGACGGGCAGCTCACCCGGGTCCTGGACGCCCGCTCGGAGACCGTCCGCTACCCGCAGCAGGCCGCCCGCCGGATCTGGACGGGGAACCCCCTCACCGCCTACGGCCTCCGCTGACGGAAGCCCGGCACGACGGGACGCCCGAGGGCCGGTCCGGCGGATCCGCGACAGGTCCTGGACACCCCACCCGTACGGGTGAGCGACGGGTACGACACGTGCGCACGCTCCGTCGCTCACCCGCCCGCGTGGGGCCCACCGCGCGGCCGCTACTTCGCGGCGTCCTCCAGCATCTTCAGCAGCCCGGCGGCCACCAGGGCCGAGGAGGCCGGGTTCTGACCGGTCACCAGGTTGCGGTCGACCACCGCGTGCGGCGCCCAGGGCTCGCCCTCCTCGAAGTCCACGCCGAGCTCGACCAGCCGGTCCTGGAGCAGCCACGGCGCCCGGTCGGCCAGGCCGGCCTGGGTCTCCTCGGCGTTGGTGAAGCCGGTCACCCGGTATCCGGCGAAGGGCGAGCCGCCGTCCTCGGTCCGCGCTGCGAGCAGTGCGGCCGGGCCGTGGCAGACCACCCCGAGCGGGCCCCCGGAGGCGAGCGCCCGGGTCAGCAGCCGGCCGGAGTCCGCGTCGACCGCCAGGTCCTCCATCGGGCCGTGACCGCCCGGGTAGAACACGACGTCGTAGTCGGCCGGGTCGGCCTCGGCCAGCACCAGCGGCTGCCGGAACTCGGCGATCTTCGCCAGTTCCTCGGCCATCGCCGGATCGGTCAGGCCGGCCCGGTCCGCGACCGGGACGACGCCGCCCGGGGTGGCGACGGTGACCCGGTGACCGGCCTCGGTGAAGGCGCGGTACGGGACGACCGCCTCCTCCGCCCAGAAGCCGGTCGGGTGCGCGGTGCCGTCGTTCAGGGTCCAGACCTTCGAACCGGTCAGGACGAACAGGATGTCGGCCATGGGGTGTGCCTCCAGGGGTGCCGGGGTCTGCGCCGCGACGACCTGCCGCGACGCTCACCCCGTCGACGCTAGACGCGCCCCACCCGCGGGAACCAATGGGCCTCGCGATGCGAGGCATCGGGATCCCGATGCCTCACCCGGATCGTCGAGCCGGCCGTCGAGCCATCGGAATCCCGTAGGCTGGCCGGCATGAGCGATCGGCCGACCACCGGCTCCGGCCCGCTGGACCTCAACCAGCTGCGGACCTTCCTCGCCGTGCACCGGGTGGGCTCCTTCACCGCGGCCGCGCACCTGCTGGGCCTGTCGCAGTCCACGGTGACCGCGCAGATCCGGGCGCTGGAGCAGCGGCTCGGCCGGGAGCTGTTCGAGCGCGGGGCCCGCGGGGTCAGCCCGCTGCCGTACTCCGACGACCTCGCCGCCCGCCTCGCCGTGCCGCTGGACCAGCTCGCGGGCCTCGCCGGCGGGCGCGGCGGCGGCGTGCCGGAGCCGGTCCACCTCGCCGGGCCGGCCGAGTTCCTCGGCACCACCCTGCTGGCCGAGCTGGCCCCGCTGGTCGCGGAGGGCGTCCGGCTGCGGGTGACCACCGGGCTGACCGACCCGCTGCTGGCGGAACTGCGGGCCGGGCAGCACGACCTGGTGATCGCCACCCGGCGTCCGCACGGCCGGACGCTGCTCGCCGAACCGCTGGCCGACGAGGAGTTCGTCCTGGTCGCGGCCCCGGTCTGGGCCGAACGGCTGGCCGGCCGGGAGCTGCCCGGCGCGCTGACCGAGGTCCCACTGCTCAGCTACGCCGAGGACCTGCCGATCGCCCGCCGCTACTGGCGGCACGTCTTCGACCGGCGGCTGCACGCCCGGGCCGCGGTCACCGTGCCGGACCTGCGGGCGGTGCTCTCGGCGGTCACCGCAGGCGCGGGCTGGAGCGTGCTGCCCGGCTACCTGTGCCGGGCCGAACTCGCGTCCGGGACCCTGCGGTTGCTGCACGAGCCGGCCGATCCGCCGATCAACACCGCCTACCTGGTCCGCCGCCCGGCCGGCCCGGCCAACCCCCACGTGGCCCTGGTCCGTGAACGCCTGCTGGCCGCGGCCCGCAGCTGGGGCTGACGTTCGGCTCAGACCGCCAGGTCCCGCCGTTCCAGCAGCCGGAAGGCCGCCGCCAGCCCGATCAGCCCCACGCCGATCAGCACCCCGAAGGCCGCCCACGGCACGCCGCCGTGGGCGAGCACATCGCCCGGCGCGTAGTAGTGGAACGGGCTGAGGTAGCGCAACGACCTGACCGGGGACCAGGCCAGCGCGACGAAGTTGACCGCGAAGCCGACCGCGCCGAACGCGACGGCCGCGCCGATCACATGGGCCCGCCGCCGGCTGAGCGCCGAGACCGCCAGCACCGGTCCGGTCAGGCAGAACGCGAGGGCGCAGCCGAGCAGTCCGGCGGTGAACACCGCACCCTGCGGGACGGCCGAGCGCAGCGGCGCGGAGATCGCCACTCCGAGCGCGAGGGTCAGCGTGGCGGCGGCGTTGAGCAGCACCGTGGCGGCGATCAGGGCGCCGGCCCGCTCGGCGAGCAGCCGGCGGCGGGAGACCGGGCGGGTCATCAGCAGCTCGATGGTGCCGGACTCGACGTCGGCCGCGACGGCGGCGGCGCCGAGCGAGCCGATCGCGGTCAGCAGGAGGGCGATCCAGAACGGGTGGGTGAGTCCGGCCCCGAGCAGGCCGGGGTAGCTGGCGATGGAGACGTCGCCGTTGGAGCCGCTGAAGGCCTTGAACGCGCCGGGCGGGGTGCGGCGGGCACCGAACAGCTCGCCGGTCGGAACGGTACTGGCGATCACCACGATCAGGGTCTCGAAGACGACCATGCCGAACAGCAGGGAGAGCAGCATCCGGCGGCGCCGGTGCAGGGCGAGCCAGACCAGCGGGAGGCGGCGGTTGACGGTACCCGGCTTCACGGCCGCTCCTCCGGCTCCGGCAGGCGACTGCCGTTCGGGTGCTCCTCGGCCCCGACGGAGCCCTCGGCCCCGACGGACCGGTAGAGGTCGAGGAAGGCCTCGTCCAGGCCCGCCTCCTCCACCGTCAGGTCGGCCACCGCCTGTTCGGCGAGCACGGTGCGCACGGCCGCGACCACCTCGTCGGGCGGCACCAGCAGCTCGACCCGCGGACCGTCCCAGCGCGGGGACCACCGCTCGGCGGCACCGAGCGGCCTGGCACCCCGCCCGTCGCCGAGGACCAGCCGGACCCGGCGGGCCCGGGCCTGGCGCAGTTCGGCCACGGAGCGGACGGTGACCAGCCGTCCGTGGCGGACGATGGCGACCCGGCCGCAGGTCCGCTGCACCTCGGGCAGCACGTGGCTGGAGAGCAGGACGGTCCGCCCGGCCGCGGTCTCCTCGGCGAGCAGTTCGTAGAAGGTCTCCTGGACCAGCGGGTCGAGCCCCTCGCTCGGTTCGTCCAGCACCACCACCGGCGGCCGGTGCTGGAGCGACTGGACGAGCCCGAGCTTCTGCTTCATGCCGCGCGAGTACTCCCCCACCGGTCGGGCCAGGTCGGCCCGGGAGAGCTTCAGCCGCTCGCACAGTTCGCCCTGGCGTGGCACCGGGGCGCCCTGGAGGGCGGCGAGCAGGTCGAGGGTCTGCTGCCCGGTGAGTTCGGGGTAGAGCCGCAGTTCGCCGGGCAGGTAGCCGATCGAGGGGGCGAGCCGACCGTGATCGGCCACCGGGTCCAGGCCGAGCACCCGCACCTGCCCGTCGCTGGGGCTGAGCAGGCCGACCAGGCAGCGCAGCGTGGTGGTCTTGCCCGCGCCGTTGGGGCCGAGCAGGCCGAACACCTCCCCGGCCTCGACCGACACGTCCAGCCGTTCGATGCCGACCGTGGCACCGTAGCGCTTGGTGAGCGAGCGCAGTTCGATCACCGGGCCGCCTCCGGTGCCGCGGCGTTCCACGGCCGGCTCCGGGTTCCCCGGCATGACCACCTCCTGTGACGGGTGCGCTGCTGCAACGGATGCGTCCGACATCCAAGCGCGCCCGGCCGGGCGAGTCGAGGGACGCGCCCGGACCGGTGCGGCGGCTCACCCCTTGCACACGCCCAACGGCACCAGCCGGGCGACCTGGCGGGCGAGCCCGACGGCCTCGGTGACGGCGGCCACCGCGTCGACGTCCTTGTACGCCTCGGGCGTCTCCTCGGCCAGCGCCCGCCAGGAGGCCGGCCGCACCGCGATCCCTCGTGCCTCCAGCTCGCTCTTCAGCCGCTCGCCGCGCACGGTGCGCAGCGCCTGGTGGCGGCTCAGCACCCGCCCGGCCCCGTGACAGGCGGAGCAGAACGCCTCGTTGCCGGGCAGGCCGACCATCACGTACGAGGCGGTGCCCATGGTGCCCGGCACCAGCACGGGCTGCCCGGCCTCCGCCAGGTCGGCGGGCAGGTCGGGGTCGCCGGGCGGCAGCGCCCGGGTGGCGCCCTTGCGATGCACGCACAGCCTCCGCGGTTCGCCGTCCACCTCGTGGGTCTCCAGCTTCGCGAGGTTGTGCGAGACGTCGTAGACCAGTTCCAGCCCGACGCCGAGCACGGTGGCGAAGGCGCGGCGGGCCGCCTCGGACAGCAGCTGCCGGTTGGCCCGGCCGTAGTTGGCGGCGGCGGTCATGGCGCCCAGGTAGGCGTGACCGCGCGGGGAGTCGACCGGGGTGCAGGCGAGCTGGCGGTCCGGGATCTCGATCCGGTAGCGCTGCAGTTCGCGGTCCATGGCGCGGACGTGGTCGGTGCAGATCTGGTGGCCGAGGCCGCGCGAACCGCAGTGGATCATGACGCAGATCTGGCCGGGCCGCAGTCCGAAGGCCGCGGCGGTCCGGGCGTCGTACACCCGGTCGACGGCCTGCACCTCCAGGAAGTGGTTGGCCGAGCCGAGGCTGCCGACCTGCTGCAGCCCGCGCTCGACGGCCCGGGTGCTCACCTCGCCCGGGGCCGCGCCGGCCAGCACGCCGCGGTCCTCGCAGCGTTCCAGGTCGCGGGGTACGCCGTGGCCGTGCTCGACGGCGTAGCGGGCGCCGCCGAGCAGGAGTTCGTCCAGTTCCTCCGGTCCGGACAGCCGCCACAGGCCGCCCCGGCCCAGGCCGCGCGGGACGGTGCGGTCCAACAGGTCCATCAGGCGGCCGATCCGCTCCCGGTCGAGTTCGTCCCGGCTGACGCCGGCCGCCAGCAGCCGGACCCCGCAGGAGATGTCGAAGCCCACTCCGCCGGGCGAGACGACTCCGCCCCGCTCGACGTCGGTGGCGGCGACCCCGCCGATCGGGAAGCCGTAACCCCAGTGCACGTCGGGCATCGCGTAGGAGGCCCGGACGATCCCGGGCAGCGTCGCCACGTTCGCCACCTGCTCCAGTGCCTTGTCCCCGGCGGCCTGCGGCAGCAGCGCGGCGGTCGCGAACACCACGCCGGGCACCCGCATCGGCGGGCGCGGCTCGATCCGCCAGCGGTGCCGGCCCGCCTCGGCCAGTGCGATCTCCACCTCGCTCACCCCGCTCCGCTCACCCGCTCCCGACGAGCGGTCCCGCCGGATTGTCCGGACGGCCTGTCCGGGCGGTTCAGACGTCGACGGTGGCCCGGCAGGTCCAGCCGTCCGGCCCGGCGCTCAGGTCCAGGTCGTGCAGAGAGACCGCCTTCGGCACGGCGCCGACCAGGGCTGCCGTGGCAACGTCCGCCATCCGGAAGCGGACCGTCACCCGGCGGGCCCCGTCCAGGCCCTCGATCGGGCCGACCGCCACCGCGACCGGCAGTTCGCCGTCGGCGTCCATCCGGTAGATGACCTCCTCCAGGACGCCCGCGAGCAGGTCCGGGTCACTCACCGCGAGGACGGTGCAGCCGCGCTCGCCGACGATCCGCGCGCCGGCGAGGTCGGCGAAGCTGCCGACGACGGCGTGCACCAGCTCGCCGATGCAGCCCTCGGCCGTCGGCGCCCAGGCCTCCACCCGCAGGTCGGCCGTGTGCGGCACGCTCCGGTGGCCGCTGGCGGACCGGCCGGCGGGCTCGCGTCCGTCCACGAGCGACGCCTCCCGCACCCGTTGCCCTCTTCCCTCCAGCGTCGTCCCGCGGGCCGCCCGGAGGCAAGTGCGGGCGGGTTCGTCAGGCTCCGACCGAGGCCAGGTAGGCGGCGGCCAGCTCGGGGGTGGCCAGCCAGGCGGCGTGGTCGCTCGGCTCGGCGTAGGTGTTGGCGAGCCGGCGGCCGACCTCCGGGTGTTCGGCGGCGGCCGCGAACACGCCCTGGAGGTGGTCCGGCACGGTCAGCATCGCGGCCGTGAACTCCACGCTGTGGCGGGCTTGTTGCTGCCAGAAACGTTCGGCGGTGCGGCACATCCAGTCGGCCGTGTACGGGGCGTCGCCGTGCTCGACGACGGCCCGGCGGTAGGCCTCGGCCGCCCGGGCGGCGTTGTTGGCGCCCTGTCCGGTGATCGGGTCGGTCACCACGACCGCGTCGCCGAGGCCCAGCACGTGGACGGCGTCCACGCCCGACCCGAGCTCCGCCACCGGGTGCCGGACCACCGGGGTGACCGCGCCGAACAGTCCGGCCCCGGCGTCGGTCGGCTCGGCCTCCGTCCAGAGCTCCGCCTCCCAGGGCAGGTACTCGCCCAACAGTTCGCGGATCCGGTCCAGTTGGACGTCCGGCGGCGGTGCGTCGCCGAACGCGTCCAGCGGGCTGCCGGGCAGCGCCTCCCAGAGCAGGATGTCGCAGGGGCCGGAGAGGGTGAGCGCCGGCTGCAGGTACAGCTCGCCGAGACCGGGCAGGGCGTTCATCCGGGCCCTCGGCCCGGCGCCCGGGTCCGGCGAGCCGACGCCGTGCGCGTACAGGCAGGACAGCGCCCGCTGCGGCCGGTCGAAGGGCGAGCGGACGGCGTCGCGCTCGAAGACCCCGGACAGGGCGCCGCGTCCGGCCGCGACCACGGTCAGCTCGTGCCGGCGGGCCAGCTCGTGCAGCCCGGCACGGTCCAGCGTCCGGTACTCGACCTCGCCGCCGCGCTCGGCCAGCAGCTCCAGCCAGCCGGCCAGCTTGAGCCGCTGGTCCACCGACTGGGCGGGCTCGTCCAGCCTCATGGTGTACTCCAGGGCCCGCACGCCAGGGGGCGCCGCCAGCACCGCCTCCACCGAGGAGACGGCCGGCGCCTGCTCCGCCCAGAGGTCCAGCCCGGCCTCCGCCTCGATCCGCAGCGCGGGGCCGAACATCGCCTGGGTGGACAGCACCCGGCCACCGCGCAGCTGCTCCGGGGTGCGCTCGGCGACCAGTGTCACCCGGTACCCGTCCGCCACCAGCCCGAGCGCGAGCTGGAGGCCGGCCTGGCCCGCTCCGACAACGGCGATCCGGCGCACGGCGTCCTCCCGATGATCTGCTGATGATCCGTCAAACAGGCACAGTAGTCGAGCGGGAGCGCTCCGGTCACCGATGCGGGCACATCGGTTCGACGGCCGGCGCGGTGTCCGGTTCGCGTTCCCGGTGGGCTGCCGCCCCTGGCGCCCGCCCCGACCGGCTCAGCCGCGCAGGTGCGCGGTGAGCAGCTCCACCACGGCCTCGGTCCGGTCGGCCAGGTAGAAGTGGCCGCCCGGGAAGACCCGCAGGTCGAAGCCGCCGGTGGTGTGCCGCTCCCACTGGACGACCTCGTCGACGGTGGCGTGCGCGTCGGACTCCCCCGCCATGGCGGTGATCGGCAGCGACACGGTCGCGTCCGGGGCGCTGCAGTAGGTCTCGACGGCCGTGTAGTCGGCCCGCAGACTCGGCAGGATCAGCTCGCGCATGCCGGACATGGCGAGGATCCGGTCGTCCGTGCCGCCGAGCACGGAGATCTCGGCGAGCAGTTCGTCGTCCGGCAGCCGGTGGACCGTGGTCGTCCGGGGCAGCGAGGGCGCGCGGCCGGCCGAGACGAACAGCCGCTCGGGCCCCTTCACGCCGTCGCGCTCGAAGCGCCGGGCGGTTTCGAAGGCGACGGCCGCGCCCATGCTGTGCCCGAAGAAGGTGAGCGGCCGGTCCGCCCACTCCCGCAGCTCCCGGGCGAGCTGCTCGGCGAGCCCGGTCACCGAGTCGATCGTCGGCTCACCGATGCGGTTCTGCCGGCCCGGGTACTGGACGGCGAGCACGTCGGCGTGCGGCGCCAGCGCGTTGGCGTACTCCAGGTAGTAGCTGGCCGAACCGCCGGCGTGCGGGAAGATCACGATCCGGGCGGGCGCGGAGTCGGACGGGTTGAACCTGCGGAACCACGGATTCTCGACGACGGCGCTGCTGGGCATGCGGGGTGTGACCTCTCTCCGTGACGGACTCTGCCCACAGTCTGGCAGTGCCGGGAGCGGCCGCGGGAGCATTCTGACGATCATGGCCCCCTGTGGGCCGGTTCTCGCCCGTGCTCCCCGGCCGGTGCCCGCTCACCGCCCGGGGCCGGCTGCTGCCGGGCCCGGACCGCGGCCCGGCGGCCTTGCGGACCGGTCAGGCCCGCCGTACGGCCAGGACGGCGGCGCTGGTCGGCGTGGTCAGCACCTCGGTGGCGTCCAGGACGGGGTGGGTCAGATAGCGCAGGCGCAGCTCGTCCACCTCGCCCTGGAAGCGCGGCGGCCAGTGCTCCGAGGGAGTGAAGTCGTCCAGCACCAGCATGCCGCCGGGGGCGAGCAGGTCGACCACCTTCTCGGGGTCGTCGCGCTTGCCGCCGCCGTCGCAGAAGAACACGTCGAACGGTGCGTGCTCCTCCAGCAGCCGCCAGTCGCCGTGCAGGACCCGGACCCGGTCGTCCGCGGCGAAGAACTCCGTTGCCGCACACGCGAGCCGTTCGTCCCGTTCGACCGTGACGAGGCGGGCGCCCGGCCCGAGGCCGCTCTGCAACCAGGCCGTCCCGACCCCGGCGCCGGTTCCGCTCTCGGCGATCGTCCCACCCGGCTTGGCCGCCGCGGCGAGCGCCAGCAGCCGCCCCGTCTCGCGGAGGCAACTGCGGGTGAACCCCAAGGCGTCGGCCGCCCGTTCGGCCGCCGACACCTGCCCGGGAACGGCGCGTTCCGCCATCCTGTCTCCCCCTCCACGCCCGGTCCGGTCCGTGCCAGTATGACCCCATGGGCGAGCCCGCCGAGTGGATCACCATCGCTGCATACGAGAAGCTGCCCGGCCGCCCCACTCCCCGAGCCACCGTCCGCGCTTGACTGCGTGACCGGGGCATCGACCGGATGCCATTCGCCGCCGGCGCCGTGCGCCGGGACCTGCTCCGCGGGATCGGCCCGGACGGCCGTCGGCACGGCCGGTTCGGCGTCCGGGTCCGCGCCGATGCCCTGCGGCCGCTCGGGCTGCATCCCGAGCAGCCGTCCGCGACCGTCACCGGCGCCTCGCCGCCCGGCTGGTGACATGCGGCGGCCGAGTACCGAGCCTGCGACCGAGGTTCAGCCCACGGGCCCGAAGCGCACCGTCCGGGCGCGGGAGCGGGAGACGGAGTCCAGCAGCAGCACGGACGAGGCCTCCGGCGTCGGCATCGGCCCGCCGGAGCGCACGTGCCGGGTGAAGGCGCCCAGCAGCCGCTCCAGGCCTCGGCGGTGGCGGACGAAGGCCCGGGTGGAGGCGTGCCGGCCGCGGGCCCGCTGACCGTCCAGCGCGGTGACGGCGCCGACGTCGAGCAGCACCAGGTGCAGTTCGCGGCCCTGGCGGACCGCCTCCCGGGCGAGCCAGCGCCGCATCCAGGCGCGGCTGCCGCAGTCGTGCACCAGCAGCGGACCGCCCGCGCGCACCGAGGAGCGCAGCAGCCGGAAGTGCTCCAGCCGGGCCCAGGGCCGGTACACCGCGTACGGCAGGGCGGCGGGCATCACCGCCTCGCAGGCCTCGTGCACCGTCCGCGGGTCCACGGACCGGACCGCGGCCTCGGACCAGCGCCGCAGCAGCGTGCTCTTCCCCGCCCCCGGAAGCCCGGACACCACCACGACGGCGTCGGCCGGGTAGGCGGTGACGAACCCCGCCCCGGCCTCGCCCCGCAGATCGACCACGCCGCACGGCGCCACGACCGCGTCCACCCAGCTGCCCACCAGCCCGAGCCCCCGTTCACGTCCGACCGGGAACCCTAACAACAACGTCGGACGGCTGCGCGCCCCGGCCGGGTCCGCCCCCCGCGCCCGCCGGTGCCGGTGGGGCCCCGGTCGACCGCAGCGCATCCGTGGGACCGGCCGTCCACTAGGCTGACGCGCCGTCAGACAGGAGGGCTGGCATGACTGAGGCGACTCCGATGTACACCGGGTCGGTGCTGGACGGGCTGGCGCGCGATCCCGCTCGGGTGGCGATCCGGTACGGGGACGAGGCGTGGAGCGGGCAGCAGTGCCTGGACCTGGTGCACCGCACCGCCCGTGCGCTGGAGCGGGCCGGGCTCGGGCGCGGGGACGGGGTGACGGTGCTGGCCGGGAACCGGCCGGAGGCGCTGCTGGTGCGCCTGGCCGCGAACCTGCTGGGCTGCCGGGTGGCGATGCCGTTCCCGGACGGGCCGGTCGCGGAACAGGTGGCGCTGGCGGAGTTCGCCGGGACCTCCGCGCTGGTCTTCGACCCGGCCCGGTGCGCGGCGGCGGCCGAGGGGTTCGGGCGGGCCGTGCCCTCGGCCGCCCTCCTCTCCCTGGGCCCGTCGCCGCTCGGGTTCGGCACGGACCTGCTGGACCTCGCCGCGGCCTGCTCGCCCGCCCCGCTCGAACCCCGCTACCGGCCCGAGGACGTGATGGCGGTGCGGTTCACCGGCGGCACCACCGGACGCCCGAAGGGGGTGCTGCGCCGCTTCGCCCGGCCGCCGCGCCCACCGCTGCTGTCCGGCTCGGTCTTCCTCCTGTGCACTCCGCTCTGCCACGGCGGGGGCACCTCGGCGGACCTGGCGCTGGCCTCGGGCGGCACGGTGGTGATGCAGGACGGGTTCGACGCCGGGGCCGTACTGGCGGCGGTCGAGCGGCACCGGGTGTCCCGGACGTACCTGCCGCCGCACCTGCTGTACCGGCTGCTGGACCACCCGCTGCTGCCCACGACCGACACCGGCAGCCTGCGCCGGGTCGGCTACACCGGCTGCGCGCCCTCGCCGCGGCGCCTCGCCGAGGCGACCCGGCGGCTGGGCCGGGTGCTGCACCAGACCTACAGCCTGACGGAGTGCGGTCCGGTCGCCCGGCTGAGCCCGGACGAGCACCTGGCACCGCGGCTGCTGAGCACCGCCGGCCGCCCGTACCCGGACACCGAGCTGCGCATCCTGGACGAGGGCGGCGCCGAGCTGCCGCCGGACCGGACCGGGGAGATCTGCGTCCGCACGCCGACCGCGATGGCCGGCTACTGGCGCGACCCGGAACTGACCGAGCGGGTGCTCCGGGACGGCTGGCTGCACACCGGCGACCTGGGCAGCCTGGACGCGGCCGGCTATCTGACGGTGGCCGGGCGGCGGGACCCGATGGCGATCGTCGAGGGGCACAACGTGTTCCCTCGCGAGATCGAGGAGCCGCTGCGCACCCACCCCGAGGTGCGCGAAGCGGTGATGTTCACGACCACCGACCCGGACCGCCTGGAGCGGGTGCACGCCGCCGTCGCCCTCACCCCCGGCTCGCGGCTGACGGCCGAACAACTGCACCGCTGGGGCCGGGCGCACGGCCTCGGCCGGTGTGCCCCGGACGCACTCCTGCTGCTCCCCGCGATCCCGCTGAACGGCCTCGGGAAGCCGGACCTCACCGCCCTGCGGGCCCAGGTGGCCGGCGGGGCCGGACGGCCGGCCGCCACCGCGGGGGCGCGCGACAGAGCGTGACGCGCCCCACGAGTGCTTCGAGCGCCCACGCGGGCGACCTCTCGTGCGCCACCCGGCGGGAAGAACCGTCCGTGGGCACTCGACCGTGCGGCCCGACCTGCCGATACATCCCCGGCAGCGTCGTACATCCCGGTGTGGGCCGCACCGTCCCCCAGGAGGCACTCCTTGACCTGGCTACGCGTCCTGACCGCACTGGGCATCCTCGCCGTGGCGGCCAGTGCCCTGATCGTCTTCGCCCTCTGCACCGCCACCTCCCGCGGCGAGCGCGCCGCGCAGGAGGCGCCGCCCGACCTCCGTGCGGACGCCGAGGGCAGCGGCCTCTTCCAGCGGACGGGCGGCGACGGCTGACCGTCCCGGGAGGCGACGGCCGCCGCCCGTCCGGACGCGCTCCGGGTCAGTGCCCGGCGAGGTCGTCCGGGCGGACCTCGATGTGATCGGCCGCGAGGTCGACCGCCACCCGGTGCTCCATGCCGAGCGACTCCAGGAACTTGACCGGCAGCTGCACCCGGCCGCTGCGGTCCAGCATCACGTACTCGCGCTCGTTCACCGACTCCTCGCCGTGCTCGTCCGTCACGGTGCGGCGCAGCACCTCGCTGGCGGTCCGCCCGTCCCGGATCGCGACCGTACGGCGGACCTCGCCCGCGACCATCGGGTCGTGGGTGACGATCACGACGGTGGCACCCAGTTCGCGGTTGACGGTGCGGAAGGACTCGAAGATGATCCCGGCGGTCTCCGAGTCCAGCTCCCCGGTGGGCTCGTCGGCGAGCAGCACCGGCGGGTTGTTGGCCATCGCCACCGCGATCGCCACACGCTGCTGCTGGCCGCCGGAGAGCTCGTTGGGCTTGCGGTGGGCGAGCCCACCGATCTCCAGCGCCTCCATCAGCTCTGCCACCCGGGCCGTCTGCTGCTTGGCCCCGCCCGCACCCAAACGACGACCGCGCAGCTGCATCGGCAGGGCGATGTTCTCGGCGGCGGTGAGGAAGGGCAGCAGGTTGCGGGCGGTCTGCTGCCAGATGAAACCGACCACCTCGCGCCGGTAGCGCAGCCGCTCCTTGACGGACATCTCCAGCAGGTCGCAGCCGGCCACGGTGGCGGTGCCGGCGGTCGGCACGTCCAGCCCCGCGAGGATGGTGAGCAGGGTGGACTTTCCGCTGCCGGAGGCCCCGACCAGGGCGACCAGGTCGCCCTGTCGGATGGTCAGTTCCAGGCCTTGGAGGGCCTGGACCTCGACCCCCTCCGCGCTGAAGATCCGGACCAGCCGGTCGCAGACGATGGCCGCCCCCGCATCGTGCGCCTTGGGCGAGGCGGCGGCGAGGGCCCGCTGCTGGAGCTCCTGGAGGCTGGGGGCCTCGGCGACCGTCCGCTCCTGGGGAGTGCTCATCACCGCTCGTCTCCTGTCTCGACTGTCTGCTTCATCGCACCGCTCTCCACTGTCCTGGCGGACCGGTCTGCCGTCACGACCCGGCCGCCGCTCCCGGCGTGTCCGCCGCTGTCGTTCCCTGCCTCATTGCCGCTCCCCCGCGCGCAGTTCGGTGGCGATCTGGCGCCGGCCGGCGACCAGCGTCTCCACCACCACACCGAGGCAGACCACCAGGGTCAGACCGGCGGTGGGCAGCAGCACCGGCATCACCGCGGGGGCCAGGGTGTCGCGGACCGGGGCGCCGACCAGCGCCGAGAGGTCGAAGGCTCCCCCGAGCAGGGCGACTGCGGCCACGGCGACCAGACCGCCGCCGACGGCCGCAGCCACGGTCTGCGGCAGCGACTCGGCGACGATCAGTGCCAGGCCCTGCCGGGGCCGCAGGCCCATGGTGCGCAGCCGGGCGAGCACCGCCGTACGGTCCGGCGCAGCCCGCAGCAGCGTCAGCAGCACGGCCAGCAGGGCGAACCCGGCGGCGGCGAAGCCCGCGTACCGGAACAAACGTCCGGCGGCGTGCTGCACCGGATCGCCGGCCAGCTCGGCGATCATCTCGCGGCTGCTGTGCACCACGTAGCCGGGGGGCAGGCCGTCGGTGGTCTTCCCCGCCTCCTCGGCGTCCTTGCTGATCAGCTTGGCCAGGCCCGTCGCCTGCTTGCCGCTGCCGATGCCGCGTTCCATCAGCAGGGCCCGGACCCGGCCCGGGTCGACGTCGCCGACCGCGAACCACTTGTTCACCCTGGTCTCCCGCTTGAGCTCCGGCAGGTGCTCCGCCGCGGCACCGGCCGGCACCACGATGAAGGGCCTGCCCGAGTCCGGCAGGGCGGGCGTGGCGTCGACGATCCCGGCCACCACGGTGGACATCTGGCTGCCACTGGGCGTGCTCACCTGCGGCGCGCCTGCGGTCAGGCGCTGGGCCAGGCTCCGGCTGAACAGCGCGGGCACCGGGCTGTCCTTGCCACTCGGGGCGGCCAGCTTGGCCGGGTCGAACCCGCCGACGCCGGCAGTGCGGGAGATCTCCGCGTAGGCGCCGGGCTCCACCACCACCAGGATGGCGCCGGTGGAGTCCCGGTCGGCACCGGTGAAGACGGCCCGGTCCTCGATCCAGGCCCCGGTCGCCGCCCGGACGCCGGGCAGTTCGCCGGCTGCCTTGGTGAAGTCGTCCGGCAGGGTGGCGTAGACCGGGACCGTGATGGACACGTCGCCGCCGGTGGCGATGCGCGCGGCACGCGTCCGGGAGTGGTCCACCGTGTCGAGCACGGTGGCGCCGAAGCCGGTGGCCGTGACGGCGATCAGCAGGGCGAGCAACGGCAGTGCGGAGGGCCTGCGGCGGCCCGAGTTGTCGCGGGCGGCCCGGACCAGGCCGAGGAAGCCGACCAGTCCGCGGCCGCGCCCGGCGAGTGCGGCCAGCCAGCCGACCACGACCGGCTCGATCCGGGCCAGCAGCAGGCCGCCGGAGACGGCGAGCAGCAGCGGGGCGGCCACCAGCAGCGGGTCCACTCCACCGCCCGGATGGCCGACGCCGCGACGGCGGACCTCGGCCACCGCCGCGGCCGTGACAGCCAGCACGGCGAGCTCGCCGATCACCCGGCGCCAGCCGCCGGCGGTCCGCGGGCGCGCCCAGAGCAGGGCGGCCCGGGCCGGGAAGGCCAGGATCGCGAACAGGGTCACGGCGAGCGCCAGCAGCACCGGGTTGCCCCACCGGGGGGTGGGCAGCAACACCAGCGCGAGGGCCGTCCCGAGCACGGCGGCGGGCAGCACGGTCACCGCGCCCTCACCGAGCAGCCGCAACAGCACTCCGCTGCGCGAGCCGCCCCGGGCCTGGAGCAGCCTGATCTCGGCCGTGCGCCGGTCCGTGCTGAGCGCTGCGGCCAGGCACAGCACCACGACCGCGACGCCGGCGACGCCGGCCGGCCCGATGGCGCCGAGCGGGGCCGCGGCCTGGTAGCGGGCCGTGGCCCGGGCGAGGACGTCCGGCATCAGCGAGGTGACGTGCAGGTCGGCCCGGTGGGTCGAGCCGACCAGGGCGGTCATGCCGGGGCCGGAGGAGTACGAGCCGAGGAGCTCGCGGGTCCGGTCGAGCCGGTCGGCGCGCAGGGAACCGGCATCGACGGGCAGCCGCCAGAAGTTCTGGCCGCTCGAACCCCAGACGGCCAGCGCGGTCAGGCTGCCGCCGTCGACGAAGCCGCTCGTCGAGTACCACGCCTGGTCGCCCTTGACACGCAGGCAGGCCCTGGCCGGACAGCCGATTCCCTCCCAGAACGGGTCCTGGGGATCGTTGACCCGGTAGAGGCCGACCACGGTGCTGCGCAGCGAGTCGGGTCCGTCGGTGCCGCTCTCGATGACGTCGCCGAGCTTGATGTTGACGGCCTCGGCGGCCTTCTGGCTCAGCACGATCGGCAGCGGGCCGTCGGCCGGGGCGGGGCCCGGCCAGGTGCCCGCGGTCAGCGTCACCCGGTCGGCGAGGCCGTGCAGGTAGAGCAGGCCGATCGTCGGGTAGGCCTTGTCGGAGAGCTTCGTGTACCCCGGGTTGAACATGGGGCGCTCGGTCCTGACCCGGGTGCCGTAGACCTGACCCGACGTGGTCAGCGGGAGGTCCCGTCCGATCCGCTCGCTCAGCTTCTGCTGGGTGGCCTCCAGGCTTGCCGCGGCGTCGTCGCGAGTCGTCTCGGAGGTGTACTCCAGATTGGTCACGTTGGCGCCCAGGCTGCGCGTGAACTCCTGGAGCGCGGTGTCCGCGCCCCGGTCCTCGATGCGTGGGAAGGCCGCCGCCAGGAAGACGGTGACGAGGGCGAGGGCCGCCGTGAGCAGCGCGGCCAGCGGCATCGCGCGCAGCCGGGTGCGGACCCACGGCGCGGGGCGGTGGGCGCGGGTGGGGCCGGGCGTGGGGGTGGGCACGGTGGTGCCGGCCTTGGTGGTCACATCTCCTCCACGTGGCGCAGCCGGGCGGCCACGTCTCGACGCCGGCGCCCGATCAGGAAGGCCGACAGCAGCGGAACGACGGCGGTCGCGGCCGCGAACAGCAGCGCCTGACCGAACGGCAACTCGACCAGCGCCTCCGGCACCGGGCGGCGGGCGGCCGGGGTCAGCACCACGAAGGGCACGATCAGCCGGACGAGCAGGGCGCCCAGGGCGAGGCCGACGATCCCGCCGAGGCCGACCAGCAGCGCGTTCTCGGCGGCGGCGGTGCGGGCGACCTGCTTGCGCGGGGCGCCCAGGGCGAGCAGCAGCGCGGAGTCCCGGGAGCGTTCGCGGGCGGAACCGGCCACGGCGGCGCCGAAGCCGATCGCGGCGAGCACGGCGGTGACGATCGCGATGGCCATCAGCGCGCTCTGCGGGGCGGCGCCGACCGGGTCACCGAGGAGGCCCTCGGAGACCTCGTCGTAGAGCGCGATGTCCTGGCTGCCGGGGGCGCCGCGCAGGGCGGCGGCGGCCTCGGCCGGGGCGCGGTCGCCCGGCCCGGCGGCGGGCAGCCACCACTCGGTGCGGGCGGGCAGGTTGCGGTCCTGGACCGCCAGCACCCGGGCGACGGTACCGAGGTCCATCACCAGGGCCTGTCGGCCGACCACCGGTACGGCCTCGATCACGGCGGTCACCTTGACCGGGACGACGACCCCGCCGAACGGCACCCGGACGGTGTCCCCGACCGAGGCTCCGACGGCCTTCAGGTAGTCGCGGGTGGCGACGCCGTTGACGCCGGCCGGAACGGGCGTCCCGGTCGGGCTCAGCACGGCGCGCACCGGGTCGCCGATGCCGCCGGCGGAACGGTAGCGGACCGTGAACAGCGCGTCGGCGCCGGCCGTTTCGGAGGCGAGCGCGGCCACCGGCGAGCTGTCCGTGCTGCCGCGGACCGTCGGGGGCTTGAGGCTCCAGCCGGCACCGGTCGGCACCGGAACGGTGGTGGCCGGTCCCCCCGCGGTCTCGGAGACCGCCAGGTTCCGTACGGTGACCTCGCCCTCGCTGCGATCGCCGAAGTCGACGGTCGCGCCGACCACGGTCAGCGGAGCGGCGACCGAGCCCACCGGGGCGTCGACCAGCGCGCCGAGCGGGATCGAGGAGCGGACCTGGCCGTTCAGCGGGAGGTCGCCGAACGGGACCTTGTGGACCAGGCCGAACCGGTCGCGCAGCAGCAGCCGGACTTGGGGGTGGACCTGGCTGCTCCTGGACCACCAGAGCTCCTGGTCCTGCTGACGCACCGCGATGTCGGCGTCGATCCGCAGCGGGACGCCGGGCAGCGGGATGCCGGCCGGGGCGGGTCCGGCGAGCGTGCCGAAGACCTCCGCGCCGGTTCCGCCGTCGAGCAGGTCGGAGCGGACCGGGACGCGGTCGGCGAAGGCGGCGGCGTCCACAGCCAGCAGCTGGCCGTGGACGCCGCTCGGCAACGGCTGTTCGTCGCGCACCACCGGGACCAGCCGGTCGCCGCCGGGCAGACCGCCGTAGCGGCCGCCCTGACCCATCAGGGCGTTGTGCGAGCCGGAGATGCGCAGACCGCCGGCCGTGGCGAAGGCGGCCTGGTCGCGCTGGGAGGCGGTCCAGGTGGCCTGCTGTCCGAGCGCCAGGACGCCGGTGGCCACGGCCATGACGAGCAGCAGCACGGGTCCGGTGGCGCGGCCGGGACGGCGGGCCAGCTGCCAGCCGACCATGGCGGGGCCGAGGCCGCGGCCCCGGGCCGCCGCACGGGCGCCGAGCCGGGCGACGAACGGGAGCAGCCGCAGCACCACCAGGGTGCCGGCGCACAGGGCGAGCGCCGGGGTGGCGACCAGCAGCAGGTCCACGTCGAGGCGTCCGGTGGAGTCGGCGGACAGCCCGCCGCCGTACTGGTCGAGTTGCTGGTAGGCGAGCGCGGCCAGGGCGAGCACGGCGAGGTCGCCGCCGTTGCGGGCGATGCCGGAGACCACGGCCTGGCGGCGGCCGGCCCGGCGACGCAGGGCGGCGCCGACGCCGCGCAGCACGCTGGGCACGGTGGCCAGCACGACGCAGGCGAACGCGCAGACCACGGCCACCGGCCAGAGCGTCCAGCTGATGCCGGTCTCCAAGTCGACCTGGTGGGAACTGCCGAGGCCGGCCAGCGCGCGGACCAGGAACGGGGTCAGCAGCGGGGCGAACACCGCGGCGGGCAGGGCCAGCAGCAGCGACTCCAGGGCGGTGAAGGAGCCGAGCCTGACCGCCGAGGCACCGCGCGCGGCGAGCATCTCGTTCTCGGACTCCTGCCGCGCGGCGATCAGGTGGACGACCAGCAGCAGGGCCGCCGCGGCGAGCACCGTCAGCTGGAGGGCGCCGATCAGCAGGGTGGACCGGGCGACCACCATGCTGTCGGACAACTCCCGCATGATGTCCGGCAGTTCGGTCTTCGCGCTGAGCGAGGCGGTGGCCTGCAGCTCACGGGAGAGGCGCTGGGCACTGTCGCCGGCGGCCTGCGCGGCAGCCCGGTCGGCACCGGAGAAGTCGGCGTCCAGCGACCAGCCGCGGCCGCCCTGGACCAGACCGGCCGCGGTGAAGGCGCTCTGGTCGACCATCATCGGGCCGAAGGTGGTGAAGCCGCCGACCTCGATCTCGCGGCCGCCGACCGGGTCGATCCGCCAGTACGGGGCGGTCGGGTCGGTGGCCCGGTAGACGCCTGTGATCCGGACGGTCAGCGGCGTGCTGTCGACCCGGTCGACGAGCCGGACCTCGGCGGGCAGGGCCTGCTCGGTCAGGCCGAGCCGGCGCAGCAGGCTCTGGGGGACGGCGGCCTCCGGGGCCGCGGACCGGACCGGCCCGGTGGCGGCCCCCGGCCAGGCGCCGGCCAGCAGTTGGACCCGGCCGCGGTCGAGGTCGGCGAGGACCGTCAGGTCGAGCTGGGCACCGGGGGCCTGGCCGGCGGGAGCGGGGGCGCTGCTCGCAGGGGCGCCCGAGCCGCTTGCGCCCACCGTGTCGCCGTTCGCTGCGGCGCCGGAGCCCGGCAGGCCGTAGGAGCGGCTGCGCATCACGCTGTCGGTGTGCACGGGCAGGTCGCCGAAGAGCTTCTGCCGGTACGCGGCGACTGCCCCCTCGTCCTTCGTCCGCTGGTCGAGCCCGTGCTCGCCGGTCACCGCCACGATGGTCCGGGCGTGACCGGGCCCTTGGAGCGCCTGCCGCAGGCCGGCCTCGCCGACACTGCTGTTGAAGGCCACCAAGGCGGTCAGCACGGACGTGGTGATCAGCACCGCAAACAGGACGGCGGCAGCCAGCGGCACTCGCGCGCGCAGTCGGCGCACGACGAAGCCGAGCATCAAGTTCCTCCCCCGGATTCATGTCCCCGGTTGCATCCCCGAGCCCCGCTCATCGGTCCGATCCGAGTACAAATCGGCCATAGATGGACACATCGCAAGCACACCGGCGCATTGATCACCGGCAATCGGTCGCCGGATAGCGGACGATGCTGTCAGATTCGATCGAGGAACGGAAGGGACTTGCGCGAATCAAGTAAGCAATGAGCAAATTCCTTTCATTGATAGCATCCCGGCCGGGGATGCCCCCACTTGAATGCCATGCACACTTCACAACTCCGGCTTCAGCGCGTCCAGTTGGCCCGGGACACCGTCTTCTCGGATTCCCGCCCGGGAGCGCGAACCACCGGAGCAGTCATATCCGTAGAACCCGACGGGACCCGGACGGAACCGGGTTGCCACGCCCACAGGGGGGACGTCGCATGACGCAGCACCAGGCCTCCACCGCCGCCGACACCACCACCCAGCCGATGGTGGCCGTGACCGACCTCCGCCGGAGCTTCGGCACCGGCGAGCGGGCCGTGCACGCCCTACGCGGCGTCTCGTTCACCGTCGGCCGCGGCGAACTCACCGCGCTCAAGGGCCGGTCCGGCTCCGGCAAGACCACCCTGCTCAACCTGGTCGGCGGCCTGGACACACCGACCGGCGGCAGCATCGCGCTGGACGGCATCGACCTCGCCGGGCTGGACGAGGACGGCCGGCTCGCCCTGCGGCGGGAGCGGATCGGCTTCGTCTTCCAGTCCTTCGGGCTGATCCCGATGCTCACCGCGGCCGAGAACGTCGGCGTGCCCATGCGGCTGCGCAAGGCCCCGGCAGCCGAGCGCGAGGAGCGCGCGCACACCCTGCTCGCCCTGGTCGGCCTGGCCGACCACGCCAACCAGCGCCCCGGCGAGCTCTCCGGCGGACAGCAGCAGCGCGTCGCCATCGCCCGCGCGCTGGCCAACGAGCCCAGCCTGATCATCGCCGACGAGCCGACCGGTCAGCTGGATTCGGAGACCGGCCGCTCGATCATGGAGCTGCTGCGCGCGGTGGTGCGCAGCGAGGGCGTCACGGTGCTGGTCGCCACGCACGACCCGACGCTGATGGAGCTCGCCGACCGCGTGATCGAGGTCCGGGACGGGCGGATCATCGAGGAGGAGGCGGAGCGGGCGGCGTAGCGGGACAGGTCCCGGGCGGGTCGCAGCCACGGGGCATGGCGAAGGCGTGGGGATGCGGGGTGCGTCCCCACGCCTTCGCCATGCCCGCGCTCAGCCCTTCGCCGGGACGATCGATCGGGCGCGGAGGCGTGGGCAGGCCGGGTCGGACCCCAGGCCTGCGAATCGATGAATGAAAGTGTGACAGAACGTCATTTTCGGTGATCCATCACCGCCGCGACCTTCGTCGCCTCACCGGAACC
>NZ_JBHVFE010000035.1:0-35721 GCF_042801945.1 Kitasatospora sp. NPDC057542 | reverse complement strand
GACGACAAATCCCAAACAGGACAGTCCGAGACGTCAGTCAGGAGGCGAGTCAGCCTCATCAGCAGAACCACCAGTCACATCATCACTGTCAGGAGACGGTCACGTCGTCGTAGTAGGTGTAGGTCGGGTCACCCGGGTAGTTGTCGTCGTGGTTGCTCAGGGTGAGGGTGTAGGAGTGGCCCGGGGTGACGGTCGCCGTCTTGTTGGTCCAGGTACCGGTGGTGGTGCAGGTCTTGGCCAGGACCGTGGTGGTCGTGCCGGTGGTGTTGTCCTTCAGGGTGGCGGTGGCCCAGTCGTAGGTGACGGTGTCGTCACAGGTGTTGCTGTACCAGAAGGACAGCTTGCTGGAGCCGGTCGGCGCGGTGAAGGTCTGGGCGATCGAGGAGTCCCCGGTCGGGCCGGTGGAGCCGACCATGGCGCCGTAGCTGCCGCTGTGGGCGGCGGAGGTGGTGGCGGAGGTGCTGCCGGCGGTGGTCCAGCCGGACAGGTTGCCGGTCTCCAGTCCGCCGTTGGTGACGGCGTTGCCGCCGCCCCCGCTGGTGGACTCGGTCCAGGTGAAGGTGGTGTTGCCGGCAGCGCCGGTGGTGTCGGTGGCGGTGACCGTGACGCTGGAGGTGCCGGCGGCGGTCGGGGTGCCGGAGATCAGGCCGGTCGAGGAGTTGATCGACAGGCCGGCCGGCAGGCCGGTGGCCGAGTAGCTCAGCGTCTGGCCGGTGGCCGAGTCGGTGGCGTTGATCTGCAGGCCGGCCGCCGTGCCGACGGTGCCGCTCTGGTTGCCCGGGTTGGTGACGGTGACCGTGTTGCCGTGGGTCAGGATGGCGTGCGAGATCGCGCAGGAGTTGGTGTCGTTGGACCAGCTGGCCTGCTCGGCGTAGCTGCCGAAGGACCCGAAGGAGACGTTGGCGGCGCCGCCGGTGCTGCCGGGCTGGATCCAGGCGCACTCGTCGGAGTTCTCCTGGCCGTTGTAGCTGCTGCCGGAGACGTGGTTGGTCCAGCCTCCGGCCGGGTTCTGGTCGGACATCATCTCGTGCCACTCGTGGCCGAGGGTCATCGTCCAGCCGTCCAGCGTGCCGGGCGAGTTGACGAAGCCGACGCCGCAGTTGGAGCCCGCGTCGATGTTGTACGGCTGGTTGGAGAAGGCGATGTCGCCGTAGGGCGAGCTCGCCGCACCGCCGGTGAGGGTGGTGTCACCGTTCCAGTCGTGCCAGGCGCAGTACCCGGTGGTGGGGTTCTGGTAGTCGTCCGGGTTGGTGCCGTGCGGCGACAGGACGATGTAGTACGCGTCCCGGTTGGCGGCGGCGGTGGTGTTGCCGAAGTGGCCGGCGGCCTTGACGGCCTCCTGGGCGAGCTGGTTGCCGCTGGCCTGGCTCGGCGAGGCGGCCGCGTTGTCGTACCAGACGCCGGACAGGACGCCGCCGCTCTGGTACGGGATGAAGTTGGCGTTGGACGGGCAGCTCACGGCACCGGTGGCGACGTTGGGGCCGTCGCACCACTGGGTCAGGTCGGCCGACCAGGTCTCGCTGTTGGTGCCGATGCCCTTGAACATCTGCTGGGTGGCACCGGCGGCACCGGCCGAGTCGTTGGAGAACTTCGCGTTGCCGTTGGCGTCGGTGGTCTGGGTGCCCCACTGGTTGCCGTAGAACACCAGGTAGACCTTGGAGTGCCCGCTCTGCACGCCGATGCCGTCGACGCCGCCGCCGTACGACAGCGTCTGCTGACCGGTCGCCGCGGCCTGGTTGTGGGCGGCGAGCCACTTCTTGTAGTTCTCGTGCTGGGACATGCCGGGGACCGCGCCGTGCCGGTAGGGGTGGCCGTTCTGCGGGCTCCAGGGGTTGAACTCGTTGGTGGTGCTGCCCTGCGAGCTGGAGATGCCCTGCGCGGAGGCCGGACCGGCCGCGCCGGCCAAGCCGGCGGCGGCGAGCGCGAGCGACGCTATTCCGGTGAGCGCCGCGTACCTCGCGCGTCCGGTCCTGGGGGAGTGACCCATGGGTGAGGGTGCCTCTCTTCTGCCGATCGCCCGCGGCCTCGGGGGGCCGGGAACGATCCCTTTGTGGGGAAGGGCCGGCGGCGGATTCCGTCTGGGCCGGTTCCGGTCGAATTCATTCGCACACCCGGAATTGACTGCCCGTGGGCCCTTTGCCGCCTGCGTGGCAAGAAGGAAAGCAGAGCTGATGAACACCGGTCAACGGCGCAGGGTAAGGAACGATTAAGAAGCGTGTCCAAGAAGGTCAAGCGGCGTTGATGAAATGGGATCAACGCGTGTAGTCATTCACTGAATACGATGGGGAATGCTGTTTCGGAATCCGTGACCGGCCCTTCGGTGAGGTCCCCTGACGGCAATTCACCGCCCGGGGGACCTTCCGTCCTCGGCTCATCCGGAAGGGGTCGGCGCCGGGACTCCGCCCGCCGCCGCCCCGGTCCGCTAACGCTCGTACGCCACCTCGGGGAAGCGCGCCGACGGCCCGTCGAGCAGGTGGTCGTCCTGGCCGCGCAGCCAGCGGTCGAAGAAGGACGCCACGTAGGTGCGGGTGGCGAGTTCGGCGCGGCCGGGGCGGATGTCGCCGACGTCCTTGCGCAGCTGCTCGGCGCTGAGCACGCCCTGGCGGGCGAGTTGCGGCAGCAGCGGCTGGGCGTCGGTGTACGAGCCGTGGCGGGAGCCGGTGAGGGTGACGTCGGCGTGCCAGCCGGTGCTGTGCTGCCACAGGGCGTTCCAGCCGGGCTGGTTGCGGTAGCTGCCGGAGTCGTCGCTTCCGGTGCCCATCAGCAGGAACGGGCGGTTCAGGCCCTCCTCGGCGACGCTGGGCAGGAAGACGCCGGTGTGGCCGTCGGGGCCGGGGAAGTGCATCTGCCCGTCCATGTTGATCCCGGCCGCGATCCGCGGGTCGTCGTGCATGGTCTGGAGTGCGGTGAAGCCGCCCGCCGACTGGCCGACCATGCCGATCCGGCCGAGGTCGAGGGCTCCGGCCACCCCGGCGGGCAGGCCGGGCTGCCCGCCCAGCTCGGTGAGCCGGTCCAGTACGAAGCGGGTGTCGGCGACCCGGGTGTCCATCGCCTTGCGCAGTACCGCGCCGATGTCCAGGTCGGGCTGCCCGAGCATGCCGGGGAGCACCGAGGGGGCCAGGTCGCCGCCGGGGAAGGCGACTTCGGAGGCCTCGTAGGTGTGGTCGACGGTGACCACCACGTAGCCGCGCGAGGCGAGGTCCTCGACCAGCGCCGTTCCCCAGGTGCGCGGGTCGCCGAGGCCGGGCGAGTACAGCACGACCGGGCGCGGTCCGCCGGGCAGCGCCGGGGCGTCCTTGCGGGCGTGGGTGCGGATGGCCGACCAGTCGGTGCGGCCGGGCTCGGTGCCGTAGTTGAGCAGGCCGACGCCGTCCGGGCCGTCGAAGTGCCGCCCGGCGGCGGGCTCCATGTACGGGGCGCGGTCGTCGCCGACGGCCGGGTGGGAGGTCGGGTACCAGAGGCTGATCATCAGCTCACGCCGCTGCCCGGGGTGCCACGGGTCCTCCCGGTCGGCGTCGGTGAGGTGCAGCGCGGTGGTCCCGATCGGGTACGGCCCGCTGGGCTCCGGCAGCCAGGCCCGGGCCTGCCGTCCGGGGCCGGCGCCCCCCGTCACCGCGGCTGCTCCGGCCGCACCTGTCGTGCCCACTGCCGTCGCCGCCGCCAGCAGGACCGCCGCCACGGCCCGTCCCGGAATTCCCATGATGTCCCTCCGTGTTCCGATCGATCGGACACGCAGGACACTACGGTCGGGGACGGGCCGCGGCCGTCATACCAGGGGGCCAACCAGCCCCTGAATACCCGGGTATCACACCCTTACGGGTCAGCGCCGGTACTGCCGCAGTTCCCTCCGGGCCAGCGAGCGCTTGTGCACCTCGTCGGGGCCGTCGGCCAGCCGCAGGGTGCGGTTGCCGGCCCAGAGCTGGGCGAGCGGGGTGTCCTGGCTGACGCCGGCCGCGCCGTGCGCCTGGACGGCCTTGTCGAGGATCCACTCGACGGTGCGCGGAGTGGCGATCTTGATCGCCTGGATCTCGGTGTGCGCACCGCGGTTGCCGACGGTGTCCATCAGCCAGGCCGTCTTCAGCACCAGCAGCCGCAACTGCTCGATGCGGACCCGGGATTCGGCGATCCAGTCCTGCACCACGCCCTGCTCGGCCAGCGGCTTCCCGAACGCCACCCGCTCGTTGGCCCGGCGGCACATCAGCTCCAGCGCCCGTTCGGCGATGCCGATCGCGCGCATGCAGTGGTGGATGCGGCCGGGGCCGAGCCGGGCCTGGGCGATGGCGAAGCCCGCGCCCTCCTCCCCGATCAGGTTCTCCACCGGGACGCGGACGTCCTCGAACAGCACCTCGGCGTGGCCGCCGTGGTCGGCGTCGTCGTACCCGAAGACCGTCATGCCGCGCTTCACGGTCACGCCCGGGGTGTCGCGCGGGACGAGCAGCATGCTCTGCTGCCGGTGCGGTTCGGCGGCCGGGTCGGTCTTGCCCATCACGATGAGGATCCGGCAGGCGGGGTTCATCGCCCCGGTGATGTACCACTTGCGGCCGTTGACGACGTACTCGTCGCCGTCCCGCTCGATCCGGGTGGCGATGTTGGTCGCGTCCGAGGAGGCCACCTCGGGCTCGGTCATCGCGAAGGCCGAGCGGATCTCGCCGTCCAGGAGCGGGCGCAGCCAGCGCTCGCGCTGCTCGGCGCTGCCGAACTGGGCGAGCAGCTCCATGTTGCCGGTGTCGGGCGCGGCGCAGTTGAGCGCGGGCGGGGCCAACTGGATGCTGCGGCCGGTGATTTCGGCAAGCGGGGCGTACTGGAGGTTGGTGAGGCCGGCGCCGAGCTCGCCGGGCAGGAAGAGGTTCCACAGGTTCTGCTTGCGGGCCTCGGCCTGGAGCTCGGCGACGACCGGGGGGATGGCCCAGGGATCGCGGTCCCGGTCGGCGAGTTGGGCGGCGAGGACGGGCTCGGCGGGGTGAACGTGCTCGTCCATGAAGGCGAGCAGCTGCTCGCGGAGCTCGTTCGTCCGGGCGTCGTAGGCGAAGTCCATCGGTGTTCAGTTCTCCTTGAGGGTGCTCAGGCCGTGCCGGGCGAGGATCGGCGCCATCTCGCCGGCGCGCTCGAAGCCGGCGCCCAGGGTGCGGCCCTGCCGGAAGCGGAAGTGGATGCCCTCGGCGACGGCGGCGAGCTTGAACGAGGCGAAGGCGACGTACCAGTCGAGGTCCTCCGCCCGGCGGCCGGTCGCGTCGGCGTAGGAGGAGACGATCTCGTCGGACTTCGGGAAGCCGGGGGCGGTCATGGCGGAGGGGATGATGCCGCCGCCGACGCCCGCGAGTTCGGTGTACATCACCAGCAGACCGACGTCGGTGAGCGGGTCGCCGAGGGTGGACATCTCCCAGTCCAGGACGGCGGCGATGGTGTCGCCCTCGTCGACCAGGACGTTGTCGAGCCGGTAGTCGCCGTGCACCAGCGCGGGTGCGGGGGACACGGGCAGCCGCCGGCCGAGCAGGTCGTGCAGCCGGTCCAGGTCCGGCAGGTCGCGGCTGCGGGAGGCGGCGAGCTGCTTGGACCAGCGGCGCAGCTGGCGCTCCAGGTAACCGTCCGGATGCCCGAAGTCGGCGAGGCCGACGGCGGCGGGGTCGATCCGGTGCAGGCCGGCGAGGGTGTCGACCAGGCGCTGTCCGAGTGCGCGCACCCGCTGCTCGCCGAGGGCGGCCAGTGGGGCGGCGTCCCGGTGTGCGGTGCCCTGGACGTACTCCATGAGGTACCAGGGCGCGCCGAGGGTGTCGGTGTCCGTGTCGAGCAGAAGGGTGCGGGGTACGGGGACGCCGGTGTCGCGCAGCGCGGTCATCACGCGGTACTCGCGGCCCATGTCGTGCGCGGTGGCGAGGACGTGTCCGAGCGGCGGGCGCCGGAGGACCCAGCGGGAGGCGCCGTCGCTCAGCGCGTACGTGAGGTTCGAGCGGCCGCCCTCGATGAGGTCGGCCCGCAGCGGCCCATGGACGGTCCCGGGCAGCTCGCGCTCCAGGTGGGACCGGAGGCGGGTCAGGTCCAGGCCGGGCGGGTCTACGGGGGTCTCGGCCATCGGGCGGCTCCTCGGTCGGGGAAGCGGATCATTGACTAAGCGCTTGCTTAGCATTCAACCGCAGGAGGCCCCTGTCAATGCCGCGAGCCCCCGCGCCGCACGGCTCGGGGGTTCGTTCGGGGCATGTCGCGGATGGGGGCCGCGGTCGCCGGTCAGGGCTGCGGTCCAGCCGAACCGCCGACCTGACGTATCAGGCCGAACTGCCGGCCGAGCAGCCCGAGTCGGGTTCCGTCGTGAGGGGTCTTTCTACCGATAGCCGATCGGCCGGCCAAAGGCCGTCCGGCTTCGATCAGGTGCAGGAAATCGTGATCGAGTACAGCGATGAACTGAGCTTCGACCAGCTCATGGGCGGCATCTATTCCGCGATCCCCGCGGACAAGCTGCCCGAGTCGAAGAGCCGGCCGGCATTCGCCGAGTACGTTCAGCAGTCGCTGCCCGCCGGTCAGTCCTCTTTCACGGAACAGGTCAAGGTCTCCGTAGTTGTGGGCCGGGTCGGGTAGCCCGCCATCGACGGACAGCGTGGCGCAGTGGTTCAGGGGCCGGGAACCGGCCCCCGCTCACAGGCCCGGCGCTCTTCCCGGTCCATGACCGGCCCTCCCCGCGTGACGCCACCCGGTCCCTCCGAACGGGTCGGGCGGTTCCACACCCTCGCGACCGCCGAGGCCTTCCACCGGAGCCTCCGTTCCACGCCAGCTGCCTTGCAGCATAGGGGAGTTGCTCGGCGACCCCTCCCCCGCCGCAGCCGCACCGGCCCCGCCTCGACAGAGGTCGATCAAAAGTGTTCTGATGATCACATCCATCGATCATCTTCTGAACACCGCCTGATCGAACATCAGAGAAATGGGGGTCCGGTGCGGACTGCTCGCGGCTCGGCCATCCTGCTGGCAATGGGGGTCCTCGGGGCCTCCGCCCTGGCGACGGGATGTTCCGGCACGCAGAGCAGACCCACGGCCACCACCGGCACCACCCCGGCCGGCCCCGCCCCGAGCACCACCACCGAGGCCCCCGCCCCGCCACCACCCGTTCCCACCCCCACCCCCACCTGGGACGGCCAGGTCAAGGTGCTCGGCGACGGGTCCACCTCCTATACCGGCCCGCAGCCCAAGCAGTCCATGCCCGAGAAGCTCAAGCCCGGCGAGAAGCCGCCGCAGTTCGTCGTCTTCTCCTGGGACGGCGCCCTGGAGGGCGACGAGCGCATGTTCTCCCGCTTCCGCAAGCTCGGCGTGGAGAACAACGCCCAGATGACCTTCTTCCTCTCCGGCCTCTACGTCCTCCCCAAGTCCAAGAGCACGCTCTACAAGCCGCCGCAGCACAAGCCCGGCGACGCCTCCATCGACTACGCCACCGACCCCCACATCAAGGACACCCTGGAGCAGCTGCGCCTCGCCTGGCTGGACGGCAACGAGATCGGCACCCACTTCAACGGGCACTTCTGCGGCGCCAAGGGCGGCGGCGACTGGAGCACCGAGGAGTGGAAGAGCGAGCTCGACCAGTCCGTCTCCTTCGTCACCAACTGGAAGACCAACACCGGCTTCAAGGAGCTCCCGCCGCTCCCCTTCGACTACACCAAGGAGCTGGTCGGCGGCCGCGCCCCCTGCCTGGAGGGCCAGAAGAACCTGCTGGCGGCCGAGAAGGCGACGGGTTTCCGCTACGACGCCAGCTCCCCGGGCGAGTTCCAGGTCTGGCCGGTGAAGAAGGAGGGCATCTGGAACTTCCCGCTGCAGATGCTCCCCTACCCCGGCAGGTCGACCCAGAGCCTCTCGATGGACTTCAACTTCCTGGCCAACCAGTCCGGGAACACCACCAACGGCGACCCCAAGAAGTACGACACCTGGGAGAAGGAGACCCGCGACAGCTACCTGGCCGGCTTCGAACGCGTCTACAACGGCAGCCGCGCCCCGCTCTTCATCGGCAACCACTTCGAGTCCTGGAACGGCGGCATCTACATGCAGGCCGTCGAGGACGTGATGAAGAACGTCTGCAAGCGGGAGGGCGTCCGCTGCGTCTCCTTCCGCCAGGTCGCCGACTGGCTCGACGCCCAGGACCCGAAGGTCCTCGACCAGCTCCGCCAACTCGACCCCGCCCAGCCGGCCGACTGGTCCCGCCTGGTCAGGTGACCGGGCGGGACCGCCGTGATCGCAGCCCTCTGCGGGCCCCGGAGGCCGTCCGGATCGGGGCGCGCCACCGGGGTACGCGAGGCCGAGCCGGATGCGCAGGCACACGGCCTGACACCGCTGGTTCCACGGGAGAACCGAGGTGCTCAAGCGCCGGATCCTCGGCCACGCCACCGTTGTTTCCGCTTCACTCAAATTGCTTCACGTGACAGGGCGGGCCCTGTCAGGGTCGGTTGCCGGAAAGTTCATTCCTTGTGAGGAAGGGCGGATCCCTTGTTCAACCGACGTAAAGGAAGCGTGCTCGCCGTGGCGGCGATCACGGCGGCACTCGGTCTCGTGCCGGTCGGCACCGCTCAGGCTGCGTCCTGTCAATGGCAGAAGACGGCGTGGGAGCTGCCGTCCACCGCGACCAGCGGCACACTGTACGCAAGCGACGGCGGCCGGTACGGAGTCGGCATCACCGGAACGCTGTCCACCAGCTGGCCCTACGGCTACAAGGAGAAGCGCGGGACGCTGTGGGACAACGGAAAGGTCGTGCTGCAGCTCCCCGCGGACGGCCCCCACGTGTCGGATGTCAACTCGGCCGGCCTGATCGTGGGCGACGACATCGTCAACAACAAGTTCACGGCCGTGACGGTGAGCCCCACCGGGACGACGACGGCGCTGCCGTCCAACCCGACCTGGGGCGGCTCGTCGGCCAGCGTGATCAACAACGCCGGTGACATCGCCGGGACCGCCTCGGTCGGAACGAAGAACATCCTGGTGGTGTGGCCGGCGAGCGCACCGGGAACGTACCGCGAACTGTCCCTCCCCGCGGCCGGCACCCTCGTCCCCACCGACATCGACGAGCAGGGCCGGATCGTCGGGTACACCGGCACGGGTGGCTTCGTCACGGACACCAACGGTCAGTGGCACACGCTCGCCGCACAGGGCTCCGGCGCCACGGGCACTCCGTCGGCGATCCGGGACGGGCGCATCGTCGGCAGCGTGAACAGCAGCACGAGCTACGCCGCGGCCGAGTGGAACGCTCAGGGTTCGCTGGTCCGGACCATCAGCAACGGTGCCATCGAGTCAACGGCCATCGGCGGTAACGGAACCGTGGGCGGCAAGGCGTACGCCGGCGCGACCGCACGGCCCGTCCTGTGGCGTAACGGCGTGGTCGCGGACTCGTTGTCCGCGGTCTCGGACACCTTCTCGATCGAGGCGATCAGCACCGACGAGAAGACTCTCATCGGGAACGACACCTCCCGACCCGCGAAGTACACCTGCTCCTGACGCCACGAAGCCTGCGGCCTCCCTGCCGGGCCCCAGGTCCACCCCGGCACCTTGTCGGGTCGGACACACAGGTGACGGCAGGTGACGCAGCCGGCTGTCGCCGGTGAGCTCCCGCAGGCCCACGATGCGGGCCTGCGGGAAGGCGGGCGACCGCGACGACACCGCTTGCACCGAATGGCGCGGAGAGCGCTGCCACGGGGACCGTGGTCCACGGCCCCCGCGGCCGGTCGGCCTACCGTGCGCCCGTGGACTTCATGTACGTGGTCCAGATCCTGGTCGGCAGGGCGGCGTCCGAGGTGTCCGGGGCGGCGCCGCCCAGGCCTTCGAGGGAGAGCAACTTCATGTCCTTCAGGTCCGCACGGAAGACGGTGACCGCCGTCGACAGCTGCCCGTTGTAGCCGACGCACCACCCTGCCGTGCGGTCCGCGGTGGTGCCGGGTTTGGCCGCCAGGCCCGGCCCCGCCTCCGCCACGGACTTGGCGGCTCCGTCGCGGACCGAGCCCTTGAGCGCCGCGTCCACCTCGCCCGCGACCGCCGGGGTCAGTGCCTGGACGGCGGTCGGCAGGCTCAGCGGGAGCTGGACGCCGTTGCGGGAGATCGCGAGCACCGAGTACGGGTCGGTGTGGCTGCCGCCCGCCGCGAAGGCGGCGTACGCGTCGGCGGTGCGGAGGGCGCTGGGGGTGGAGTTCCCGACGCCGAGGGCCGGGACGAGTTCGCCCAGGCTGTTGGGGAGCAGGCCGAGGTCGGTGGCGGTCTTCTGCACCCGGTCCAGGCCCACGTCCATGCCGAGCTGCATCAGCGGCCCGTTGACGGACTGCTCGACCGCATTCCGCAGGGTGATCGTGCCCCAGTTCCGCTTGCCGTCGTTGGCGGTCTTGACGATCTTTCCGTCCCGTCCCCAGTACGGCCCTTCCGGAGTCATCACGTTCACCCCGTCGTCGCCGTTGTAGGTGCTGGTGGGGGTCACCGGGGTGCGGGTGCCGCCCCGCTGGCGCTGCGCTCCCTGACTGAGCCCGGCGGCGTACACCACCGGCGTGAAGGCCGAACCGATCGGCACGGTCGAGGTGTTGGCGTTGTTGAAGCCCTGCTTCAGATAGTCGGGACCGCCGTAGAGCGCGACGACCCGGCCGTCCGGGGCCACCGAGGCGGCGCCGACCTTCAGGAGCCTGTCGGCCTCCCGGTTGTCCGGGTCGATCCCCACGGTGCCCGACTGCACGGCGGCGGCCAGGGCGTCGACCTTCGGCTTCTCGAAGGTGGTGCGGATCTGGTGGCCGCCGAGGTCGAACTGGGCCGGGGTGATGTCGCTGTGGCTCTCCACGTAGGTGCGGGCCATGTCCACCAGGTACCCGATCTGGCCGCTCAGCCCCGCCGACTTCGGCTGCGGCCTGGGTTCGGGGAACACCGTGTACCGGGCGCGCTCGGCGGCGGACAGCTTGCCCACCTCCACCATCCTGTCCAGGATCCAGGACCAGCGCTCCTCGGCCCGTTCCCGGTTCGCCGCGCTGACCGCCGGGTCGTACTGCCCGGCGCCCTTCAACAGGGCGGCCAGGAAGGCGCCTTCACTCGGGTCGAGTTGGGAGACGGGCTTGCCGTAGTAGGCGGCGGCGGCACGCTCGATGCCGTAGCTGCCGCGCCCGAACCAGCTGGTGTTCAGGTAGCCCGCCAGGATGTCCTGCTTGCTCATCCGGTCGTCCAGCTTGATCGCGATGACGATCTCGCTGAGTTTGCGGGACATGTCCTGGCGCTGGTTCAGGTAGATGTTCTTGACGTACTGCTGGGTGATGGTGGAACCGCCCTGGGTGTCACCGCCCGTGACCATCTCGACGACGGCACGGCCGATGCCGGTCACGGAGATGCCCGGGTCGGTGTAGAAGGTCTCGTTCTCGGCGGCCAGCACCGCCCACTGCACCGGCTCCGGCACCTGGCCGAGCGGCACCTCCTGCCGGTTGGTCGGGCCGATCCGCGCCATCTCGGTGCCGTCCGCCCAGTAGTAGACGTTGTTCTGCTGGGTGGCGAAGGAGTTGAGGTCCTCCGGGACGGCGGTGTTCACGTAGAACCAGACCAGCCAGCCCGTCAGCGCCGCCGCGCCGGTCCCGGCCACCAGCAGCAGCTGCCGCCAGGACGGGAGCCAGCGGCGGACCCCGCGCCGCCCGCCGCGCGGGTAGTCGACCCGCAGGGACGGGCGCCGTCCTCGTAACGGCCTGCCGCGCGGTGGGAACCGCCACCGTCGGCGCCCGGACTTCTCCTCCTCGGCCCCGCCGTCTTGCTGCGCACGCACCGTCCGGTCTCCGATTCGCTCGTGGGACTGATCCTCCGTACACATAGACGCCCGAGGAACATCAGTACGTACGCCTGGTCATGGTGTGATCATGGTCATACTCCGGACGACGGACGGACGACGGACGGACGACGGACGGACGACGGACCGGCCCCGAACGGCTCGGCGGACGGCTCGCGGACGGCCGACCGAAAGCCGCCGACCGGCCCGCGGCAGCGGGACCCGGCCCGCGGCAGCCCCGGCGGCCCGTCAGAATGGCGCCATGAGGATGATCCAGACCGCGCTCGGCGCGCTGCTGCTCCTGCTGGTCGTCGGCAGCGTCCTGCGCACGCTGGTCGTTCCGCGCGGGCTCTACTCGGCGCTGGTGATGCGGCTCTGGCGGGTGCTGCGCGGGCTGCTGCGGCTGTCCGCAATGCCGGCCGGCGGCTACCACGCGCAGGACCGGGCGCTCACCTGGCTGGCGCCGCTGGTGCTGCTGGGCATGCTCGGGGTGTGGCTCGGCGGGATGCTGATCGCCTACACCCTGCTGCTGCACGGCACCTCCGACCTCAGCTGGTCGGTGTCCGTGCGTGAGGCCGGGTCCAGCCTGTTCACCCTCGGCTTCGCCAGCGGCGAGCGGCTCCAGCTCTCCGCGATCGACTTCATGGCCGCCGCCAGCGGCCCGCTGATCATCGCCCTCCAGATCTCCTACCTGCCGACCCTCTACGCCGCCTACCAGCGCCGCGAGACCGAGGTGACGCTGCTCCAGTCCCGGGCCGGCGAGCCCGCCTGGGGCCCCGAGCTGCTGGCCCGCCAGTCCCTGGTGGACACCGAGACGGCGCTCCCCCAGCTCTACCGGGACTGGGAGCGGCTGGCCGCCGACATCGGCGAGAGCCACTCCAACTACCCGGTGCTGCTCTCCTTCCGCTCCCCCCAGCCCAACCGCAGCTGGGTGGTCGGGCTGATCGCCGTGATGGACGCCGCCGCCCTGCACCTGGCACTCTGCCCGCGCTCGGCCCCGCCCGAGGCCCGGCTGGTGATCCGGGCCGGCTTCACCGCGATGCGTGACATCGCCCGCTCGCTGCGGATCCACTTCGACCCGGACCCGGACCCGGACCTCCCGATCCGGCTGACCTACGCCGAGTACCTGGGCGCCGTCGCGATGATCACCGCGGCTGGCTTCCCGCGCGAGCGCCCGGCCGAGGACGCCTGGGCGCACTTCCACGGCTGGCGGGTCAACTACGAGGCACTGGCGTACGAACTGGCCCGCCGCAGCGACGCCGTCCCGGCGCTGTGGACCGGCCCGCGCGACTTCCGTGCCCCGGTCATCCCGCCGGCCCGCCCCACCGACCGCCGCCCGGCCTCGACCCTGCCGCCGCTGCCGCCGGGCGCGCCCTGACGGACGGCTTCCGCCGACGGCGGCGGGTGCCGCACGATCGGACGGTGCTGGTCACGCCGGAGAAGACCGTGAGGTCCCCGGGGAGCCCGCTGCCGACCCGGGTCAGGACGGGCGCGAGCAGGACGGCCGCGAGGAGGTCGCGCTCCGTCCCCACCGGCTCTGAGCCCTCCCCGGGCCCCGCCGGGTCATCTGCTCAGACCTCCACCGGTCCGCCGCTCGCCAGCGAGCGCTCGGCGCCGACCAGGATCTCCACCACCCGCAGCCCGAAGTCCGCCCCGCAGGGATGCGGCTCGCCGGAGGCCGCCGAGGCCTGGAGGGCGTCCAGTGCCCGGTGCAGCGCCGCGACCGGGCCCTCGCCGCGCTCGGGCAGCTGCACCACGCCGTGCTCGCCGCGCAGCTCCATGCCCGTCCCGCCCGCCGCGAGCGGCGCGGTCAGGCTGAGGGCGAGCGTGCTGGAGGCGCCGCCTGCGTGCCGGACCACCAGGTGCACGGTGTCCAGCGGGCCGGCCACCGCCGTCACCTGCGTCGCGTCGCCCAGCACCGGCAGCAGCACGGACAGCGCGTGCGGGCCGACGTCCCACAGCGCGCCCTTCTCCAGGCGCCACGGCGAGGCCGCGTACGGGCTGGTGCTGCCGGGCGCGAACACCGAACCGAGCCAGTCCGAGCGCCCGGTGAACCAGCCGCCGAGCTGCGCCTGCCGCTCGATCCACGGGATCTGCGTACCGCCGAAGCGCACGGTGAAGAAGACCACCGAGGCGACCTTGTGCTCGCGCACCGCCTCGGCCACCGCCTTGGCGTCCGGCACGGTGAGCGCGACCGGCTTGTCCAGCAGCAGGTGGCAGCCGGCCTCGGCGGCCCGCACCGCGAGACCCGCCTGCACGGTCGGGGGCAGCGCGATGGAGACCGCGTCCACCTCGGCCAGCAGCCGGTCGAGGTCCGCGTACCCGGGCACGCCGTGCGCGGCGCCCAGCGCCTCGGCCGCCTCCGGACGTCGGCCCCAGACGCCGGTGAACTCCAGCCCGGGGTGCTCGGCCAGGACGGGCGCGTGCACCCGCTCCGCCCAGGGGCCGGTTCCCAGCAGTCCGATCCGCACGGTGTCTCCGTTCCTTCGTGTTCCGTGTGTTCCGTCGCCGCCGCGATGTTCTGTCGCGACGTTCCGGCGAGTCCCGTGGTTCAGCCCTGGACGCGGGCCAGGGTGAAGCCGTCGTAGCCCTTGCTGCCGACCGTCTGCACCGACGTCGCGGTGACCCTCGGCTCGGCCGCGATCAGCTCGTGCAGCGCCCGGGTGGCGACCACCGCCGGGTCGGTGCTGACCGCGTCCGCGACCGCGCCGCCGCGCACGACGTTGTCGACGATGATCAATGAGCCGGGCCGGGTCAGCTGGAGCGCCCGGCGGAAGTACTCCGGGTTGCTCGGTTTGTCGGCGTCGATGAAGACCAGGTCGAAGGGCTCCACGCCCTGCTCCACCAGCTCGGCCAGCGAGTCGGCGGCCCGGCCGACCCGTACCTCGGCGACCCCGGCCAGCCCGGCGGCCGCCAGGTTGCCCCGGGCGACCTCGGCGTGCCGGGGGTCCAGCTCCAGGGTGAGCAGGGTGCCGTCCGCCGGCAGCGCCCGGGCCAGCCAGATCGCGCTGTAGCCGCCGAGCGTGCCGACCTCCAGGATCCGCTTCGCGCCCTGGGTCAGCGCCAGCAGGTGCAGCAGCTTGCCCTGGTTGGGGGCCACCGCGATCTTCGGCAGCCCGGCCGCGTCGGCGGCGGCCGTGGCGGCCTCCAGCACAGGGTCCGGCCCGACCAGCTGCTCGGAGAAGTACGCGTCCACGGCATCCCAGGTCGGCTGCAAAGACATCGGGCCCTCCGGAGTGCAAGATCGGCAGGTACCCGGCCGATGCTACTCCGAGGGCCCGAGGGCACCACGACGGTCACCGTGGACGACCGATCGGGGGACCGGTCGGTCGAGCGGTCAGTCGGTGACCGGCTCCTTGGCAGCGGCGGCGGCCTTGGCCGCCTCCTCCGCCTCGATCTTGGCGTGCGTCTTGGCGGCACGGCGCTTCATGATCCAGGCCGAGAGCAGGCCGATCACCAGGGCCGCGCCCAGGCCCGCCCAGGAGAACCGGGCCAGCCAGGGTTCGATGCTCTTGCCGACCTTGTAGACCAGCATCGTCGTACCACCGGCCCAGACGATGCCGCCCAGCACGTTCGCGATCAGGAACTTCCAGTACGGCATCTTCAGCGCGCCGGCCAGCGGACCGGCGAAGATGCGCAGCAGGGCGATGAACCGGCCGAAGAAGACCGCCCACATGCCCCACTTGTGGAACGAGCGCTCGGCGGTGGCCAGGTGCGAGGGCCCGAAGTGCTTGGGGAACTTGCGTCCCAGCTTCTCGAAGAGCGGCTTGCCCCCCTTGCGCCCGATCGAGTACCCGATCGAGTCGCCGATGATCGCGCCGGCGATCGCGAAGGCCGCGACGCCCCACGGGCTCACCACACCCTTGACCGCCATCAGGGACGCCGTGACCAGGGCGATCTCGCCGGGCAAGGGAATGCCCAGCGATTCCAGCCCGATGATCAGACCGATCACGGCATACACCGCCGTGGGCGGAATCCCCTCGATCCAGGCATCGATGTGCAAGGCCAGTCCCTCCGTGGCAGGACGGGACCGGCCACGCTCCCCCTGGAGCCGCGTGCCGGTCCCGGCAGTTCGTCCGATGGCGGCACCCAAGCCGCTCCCCCAGAGCGAGCCTAACGTGCCGGGTGGCCTGTCCCCCCGGCCGATCACCGGTGGTTACGACGTACGCCCCCTCACCATGGTTCCAGGTTGACCAGCGTTTCTCCAAGATTCGGCAAAGCGCGCTACGACCACCGCCTCGACCGCTTCGACCAGGGCGCCGGGTTCCGGCCGCGCCTCGGACGGCGCGATCGCAGGCGTGGGGCTCTTCGGTGGCCCCGGCCTCCGGACCGCTGTCGAACCCGCCCCCCCGGGGCCGTGGAAAGCCTCGGGGCGGTGCCGGGGTGTGCCTCGTCACACGGTCAGTCCCGCAGGTCACCGAGCCAGCGCAGGGCGCGCAGACCCGGCAGGAAGCAGTACTCGCCGCCACGGGTGACGACGAACCGCGGCAGCGGGGGCAGGCGCCGGCGCACCGGCCGCCGGGGAACGGTGAAGCCGTCGCTGCCGTCGTGGGACCCGACGACGGGGTCCTTGGCACCGGCTGAGCCGAAGAACACGCTGTCGTTCATCCACTGGGACTGGACGAACTCGAACTGCCGCCCCAGGTGGGCTCCGATGAACGCGAACATCAGGCCCCGGTCCGCCCCGTCGTCCTCCAGCACGTCCGCGGGCAGCGGAGGGCCGTAGACGGCGCCGCGTCTGATCATGCGGTGCAGGCGCACCTCGCCCGCCACCGGGGCGTCCCGGGGGTTGGCCCGGCGGATGTGACAACCGCCAGGGGTGATGAACCCCACCGGATCCTCCCGTGCGTACAGGAAGGTGTTGCGCCGGCCGGGGTCCGCGCCGAGGGCGGGGTCGTCGTGCTGCGGGCTGAGTGCCAGCGGAGCTCCGCTGCGCCAGCGGCCCATGATCTTGGCTGCCAGCAGTTCCTCGTCCTCGGGACCGGTGGCGGCCCGGCGCAGGTAGCGGCGGAACGCCGCGACGTCCTGGTGGAGTTTGCGGAAGACCGCGTAGCTGCCGTTGCGTCCCAGCGCCTCCGGCTGCGGGGTCCGGGTGCCGCCGATCTCGTCCTGGTAGCCGAGCACGAACTCGCCGGCCTTCAGCGGCGCCTCCGACCGGTTCGACCCGGCGATGCCGCTGCCTTCGATGGCCGGGTGGCTGACGCCGTCGCGGTATCCGAAGTGCTCGGTCTCGGTGGGCAGCGCGTAGCAGTCCTGTCGCCAGACCTCGGTCACCCCGGCGAGCCGGTCGTAGGCGAAGCGGGCCCGGTCGAGGGCCGCCTCCAGCTGCTCGGGGTCGGGTGCGACCGCGGTGAGCACCACATGGACATCCGGGGTTCCCAGTGGCACCTCCCAGTGCTCGGGGCTGCTCTCGCCGTCATCGCCCAGTGCTCCGGCACGGGCGGCCATTCCCTGCCGGAACTCCCACGCAAACGTCTCCAGCGACGAGCGCGGCACGCCGAGGGCCTCCAGCCCGTGACGGGTGACCGCGACGCTCACCCACGTCTCCCCCAGGGGGCTGACCGAGTCGGCGGCCGAGGTCACCGTCGCGCTCGCGCGCCGCATCAGCTCCCGCCCGTGCGTCCGGTCGTCGATGCGGAACACCAGATAGCTCGCCGCATACGGGGTCGGCCGGGGGCTGAGCACTCCACGCTGGATGTCGTCGAGCTCCAGTGCGGCTCGCGGTTCGTTCACGGGAGCCACCTCCTCGCCGCCCGCTGCAGTGGCCTGCGGCGCTACTTGGTGACGAGGTTCCGCCAGAAGTTGCGCAGGCTCTCGTCGCCGCCGAACAAGGAACTGAAGATCGTGGAGTCGGCGAGCAGGATGTCGCCGGCCCGCTCACCTACGGGGGGCATCCACAGGAACATGTCGAACGTGAGGTTGCCGGCTTCGGTGAACGGATGCGGCCTGGAGGTGTCGATCGGCTGCCTGGCCAGGACGTGAACGACGTCCGGCTCGTCCGTCGTCACGGCGTAGTGCGGCAGGTGCTGGTGGAAGTTGAAGTTGGTCACTCCTTCCAGCCATCCCTTGGGGTCCAGGTCTCTGGACGCGGAGAACGGGGCGATCCTGTTCTGCTCCCGCACGGCGGGCCGCAGCCCGTAGCGGTTCTCCACCGGCACGCCGAGTCCGTGCATCGCACCCCGGAGGTATCCGGCGAAGCGCTGTTGCCGGGGCACCAGGGGATCGCCGTGGTGGTGGTACTCGATCTCCCGCACCGTCAGATCGTCCGATGCCCCCACGTCGTGGTGGGGCCCGAGGACCAGACAGGCGCCCTCCCGGCCGAGGAACGCCCGCAGCGCCTCGACCTCCCCGGGCTCCGCCTCCTGGCCGGTGACCACGTGGTCCAGCCCGAAGACGAACAGGGTGTCGGTGTCGGCCAGTACCCGCTCGTCGAGCGGGGTGTGGAACCCGGCCTGGTCGATGCGCTGGTACACGGGGACGGGATGTCCGGTGACTTCCTCGACGAACTGCTGGAACGGCACCCAGGCCCAGAAGAACAACTCCAGCGATCCCGCGATGCCCTGTTGGAACCGCAGCGGGTCGGACCACTTCGGGTCCTCGTAGGCGGGCCAGGCCACCCGCCGCACCTCGGTCATCGTGGAGAACCGGTTGTCCAGCTCGGCCGCGTTCCTTCCCGCCTCGGCCGGATAGCTCCACGAGACGTAGACACTCACCCGCCGCCGGCCGGGCGTGGCGGCGCGCGGAACGTGGTTCTGGTTGTAGGTGCGGGCGGTGGTGGCCTCGCTCATTGCGCCTCCCTCGGCAGTGGGCCGTCGACGCGTCGACTCGCGCGCAGGGCGGGCCGCGGGCTCTCACTGCAACTGGTCGAGCATCTCCGACAGGGCGTTCTTGATCCGTAGCGCCTTCTTGATCTCGTCGGCCGTGACGTAGGGGTACTCGCCGTACTCGATGAAGCTCGGGCAGTGGTGCGCACGCACGAACCTGACGAACGCCTCGGGGTTGGTCCTCCAGTCCTCGGGAAACCCTTCGAGGTTCTCGAAAGCCGTGCTCACCCCCGCCCTGCTGAACAGGGCGATGGCGTCCTCGGTGTACTTGTCGAAATCGGTGTCGAAGATCCCCTGGTACATGAACCGCGTGTCGTCGTCGAAGAGCACCCAGCGCAGGTAGTGCAGCTTCAGCGGCGCGAGAAGCTGTGGATCGTTCTCCAGCGCCTTGGCCAGGGCGTACCCGTACTCCCGCATGGCCTCGGCCCGGCCCGGCTTCACCCTCGCGACGATCGTGAAGCCGTAACACGCGGGCGTCTTCGGGAAGATCGGGCCGTACTTCCCCTGTTCGAGCTGATCGGTGTCCCTGGGGATGACAGCCGCCTGCGGCTTGATCTCCATGTCCGTTCCTCCCGCCGCCTACCGGCCGGGCCGAATCCCCTACATCGTCGCACGCGGCGCCGCCGGCCGCCTGCGAGCACCCGGCGCCGTGATCGGTGCCGAGCACGACGGGCCCCTGCCACCCGCCGGTGACAGGGGCGGGCATGGAGCCTCTGTCACCGGCCGGTCGGATCAGGAATCGGATGCTGCTTCGGGGATGACCACGTACTCGGCCGTCACGCCTGTCCCCGGCGGTTGAACTCGGCGGCCGTGGAGTCGCCGGGGAACCGGGTCAGGAAGTCCAGGACTCCCACCCAGGCGGGGCGCACCGCGATCCGCGCCATCCGCACGCCTGGACGGTCGACGGCCGCGACCTGGGCCGCACCCTGTTCATCACCGGCGTAGCGACGCATGGTCAGCCGGTACTCCGGGACGATCCCGTCGACATCGGTCACCTGGGCACGACCACGGATCAGCAGTGCCTGCGGTGGGGTCCCCGCGGCGTCGATCGTGATCGCCACGTCGGGCTTGGCCCGCAGCGCCGCGATCTTCCGAGCGGGGAAGAACGTGGACAGCACCACATCGTGTCCTGTCCAGTGGAACAGCATCGGGAACACCCGTGCCTCGGCCTCGTCGTAGGAGCCCAGCATCCGGTAGCAGTACACCCGCAACTCCGGCCGATACCGCTCGGCAAGCCCGCCGAACGCCGCCCCGTCCGCTGCCCGCACAGCGGCGAACACCTCGCTGTCCACACTCACCAGTCCGTCCGACACCAAGCTCCCACGGCCCTGACAGTCACCGGCACCACTGGACACCGAAGCCGGCAACCACCCCCGGAGACGCACTCTTTCATGCCGCTGAGACGATCGTCGGCCGACAGCCCGCCTCCGGCGGCGGTGCGGCTCGTTGCCTCGCAGGATGTCGCCTCCGCCTTGCGGCCGTGGGAAGCCGTCTACGACTTCTCGGGCCGCTCGGCGAAGTCCAGGACGGTGACGGAGGGACGGCGGGTGGCCAGTGGCGGGGTGGTCAGTGCAAGTGGCAGCAGGGCGCCGACGAGCCCGCGTCCGCCGGTCGGCCGGACGTCCCGCACCGCCACCACCGCCGGACTGGCGGTGCGGAGCTTGTCCCGTTCATCCGCGTCCATCGCCCACGGCATCGGCGGCGCCTGGTAGCCGTGGGCACGCATCGTCCCTTTCAGGGTGAGTCGGCTGAACCAGCGCGGCACGGCGTCCAGCACGAGCGAGCCACCCGGGAACCGCTCCGCGCAGCCTGCGATCAGGGATCTCACCCGGGCCGGCGGAAGGTACATCAACAAGCCTTGAGCGGTGATCAGTACCTCACGGTTGCGGTCCACCTCGTCGGCCCACCCCAGTTCGGTGGCGTCGGCGGCCAGGTAGCGCCGGCGTGCGCCAGGCGGCAACAGTTCCTCGCGCAGCGCCACCGCGTCAGGCAGGTCCACGCTCAGCCAGTGGGCCCGCCCGTTGTCGACCCGCCAGTACTGGGTCTCCAGGCCCTCCCCCAGGCAGACCACGGTGCCGCGCGGCTCCCGAGCGAGGAAGTCGGCCACCTCGCGATCGAAGCAGGCCGCGCGCAGGGCCTGGAGCTGGGCCTGGGTGGCGCTGGTGCCGAACCGCTCCGCGAACGGGTAGTCGATCCGGTCCACCAGCTCGACCGCCTTCGGGTCCGGCAGCACGGTGTCCGGCCGCCGCGCCTCCAGCGCCCGGTGCCACAGCGTCCACAGCGCCGTCTCCGGCACCTGTCCCAGCTCCGGTCGTTCCCCGCCGCCACTCATCGCTCGCTCCTTCGGACGTGGTCCCGTCGCGTTCCCGTCGTGGGCATGAACCCGCCGATTCTGACACCCCGTCCGCCCCTCCCGTTCCGCCGACGCGCCGCCATCCGGCTCGGGCCGCGGCTTGGATGAAAATCGGTCAAGCTCACTGGACTGCGATCACCATTTGGGGCGGCTTGTACCGATTTTTCCGGATGATGCCCTGATCGGGCAGGGGATGTAGCAGACTGCCGTGGTGATCGACTGCAACGAGTGGTCGACGGTGCGTGAACACCCGGATGGAGAACGGCATGTCCAATATCCCGACGGACCTCAAGTACACCGATGAGCACGAGTGGATCCGGGCGGAGGCCGACGGCACACTGACGATCGGCCTCACCGACCACGCCCAATCGTCCCTCGGCGACATCGTCTTCCTGGAGCTGCCCAAGGTCGGTTCGCAGGTCAGGGTCGGGGATCCGGTGGGCGTCGTGGAGTCCGTCAAGGCCGCGTCCGACATCTTCACCCCGGTCACCGGCGAGGTCGTCGCCATCAACGCGGACGCGGTGGACGCCCCCGAGGACGTGAATGACGACGCTTACGGGGCCTGGCTCTTCACGATCAAGCTTGCCCCGGGCGCATCCACCGACGGCCTCCTCGACGCCGCCGCGTACAGGAAGCTGGTCGGCTGACGTCCGGGTGTGGCGCTGATCGCCCACCCCAGGAAGCACGCGGGGCCGGCCCGCCCGCCGGTACGGGGCCTCACCCGATGCTGAAGGCGCCGTCCGGCGGGGGCGGGGAGTCGGTGGCCTCCGCGTCGGTGACCGGGGCAGTCCGGCCGACCAGTGCCGCCAGGTCCTCCCCCTCGGTGAGCCGGGCCGGGAAGATGTCGCCCGCGAGCAGCCGGGTCAGCTCGGCCACCGGCAGCGGCGCCGTCGACCCCGCCAGCAGGATGTTGCCGTACCGGCGGCCGCGCAGCACCGGCGCCTCCGCCACCAGGCAGACGTACGGGAACACCGCCCGCACCGTCGCCGCCTGCGCCTTGGCGAAGGCCAGCGGCGGGCCGTCCGCCAGGTTCGCCGCGTAGCAGCCGCCGGGGCGCAGCGCGGCCGCTGCCAGCCGCAGGAACTCCACCGAGGTGAGGTGGGCTGGGGTGCGCGAGCCGTGGAAGACGTCGGCGATCACCAGGTCCTGCGAGCCGGGCGGGGTCTCGGCGAGGGCCGCCCGGGCGTCGCCGACGGTCGCGGTGATGTCCGCGCCGGGGCCCTGCCAGGGCAGCTCCTCGGCGACCAGCTCCAACAGCGGCCCGTCGACCTCCACCACCCGCTGCCGCGAACCGGGCCGGGTCGCGGCCAGGTAGCGGGGCAGGGTGAGCGCGCCGCCGCCCAGGTGCAACACGTCCAGCGGCCGCCCGGCGGGGGTGAGGGCGTCGGCGAGGTGGCCGAGGCGCCGGGTGTACTCGAACTCCAGGTGGGTCGGGTCGGCGAGGTCGACGTACGACTGCGGGGTGCCGTCCAGGGTGAGAAGCCAGCCGCCGTCCCGGTCGAGGTCGGGCATGAGCTTGGCGAAGCCCAGGTCGGTCCGCCGCCCGACCGGCACCGGCTCGTCGGTCACGCGTTCTCCCCGGCGGGCTGCGCGGCCACGGGCCGTGCGTCCGCCGGACGCACGTCGAGGTGGGCCGCCAGCCAGTGGTCCAGTTCGGCGAACACCTCGGTGCGGGCGGCCTCACCGGACAGCACCAGGTCGTGCATGCCGCCCGTGATCCGCACGACGGTGACGTGCCGGCCCAGCTGCGGCCCCTGGGCGGCGATGTCGTCGGCGCGCAGCACGGCGTCGGCGTGGTGCAGCGCGTTGTGCCACTTGGTGGTGGAGACGGACCGGGTCGAGGCCATCAGCAGCACCGGCACGTCGATCCCCAGCCCGTGGCGCAGCCGCCGGTGGCCCTGGTGGATCGCCGCCAGCCACCCCGCGTACAGCGGGAAGCCCTCGGCGGGCTTGAGGGTGAGGTCGAAGTCCCACTCGCCCTTGTGGTCCTTGTGCAGGCTGTGGGTGTAGTGCGGGTTGAGCGAGGACGGCAGGATGCGGGTCGGCGCCAGCCGCCCGATCGCCGTCACGGCCGGCCCGCCGACCGTACGGACCGCCTGCCCGGCCGGCATCGACAGGAACGGACTGTTCAGGAACAGCCCGTCCACCACCCCGCGACCGGTCCGCCGCCCCGCCCACAGCGCCCCGACCAGTCCGCCGGTCGAGTGTCCGTTGAGCAGCAGCTTTCGGTGTCCGTCCAGCTCGCGGATGATCCGGACCGCCTCGTCGATCTCCTCGTCGTACTCGGCGAGGTCGCGGACGAAGTTCGGCGACTGGTGCGGGCGCAGGGAGCGCCCGTACTTGCGCAGGTCCAGCGCGTAGAAGGAGAACCCGAGCGCGGTGTAGTGGTCGGCGAGGTTGGTCTGGAAGAAGTAGTCGTTGTACCCGTGGATGTACAGCACGGCCCGCTCCGCCCCGGGCACCAGCCGACGGACGAGCGTCGCGCACACCGCCCCCTCGGCATCGGGCCGCAGCATCAGCTCCGCCGCCTCGTAGGGGGCACCCAGGATGTCTTCACCAAACTCCATGGGGCTGACTGTACTGGCTCAGCCCTGCTCGTCCCCGGCATCGCCGACCTGCTGGGATGTGATGATCGCAATGCTTTCGGAGAGTGCGTCGTCGGCCTCGGCGAAGGCACGCTCCGCCTGCTGTCGGGCCTCTTCGGCGTCCGCGTGCCGGCCGAGGTCGGTGAACACGGCTCGGAGCGCGGTCCAGGTGCTGCCCTCGCCGGTGCGGTCACCGAGTTCCTGACAGATGGCCAGGGACCGCCGGTGTGCCGCCAGGGCTTCGTCGGTCCTCCCGGTGCGCCGGAGGGCGATGCCGAGGTTGCGCAGGCTCAGGCTCTCGCTCCGGCGGTCACCGGTCTCCCGCAGCAGGCGGCCGGCCCGTTCGTGGGCCTCCACCGCTTCGCCGGCCCGGCCCGCCCGCACGAGGGTGACGCCGAGGTCGCTCAGCACCACCGCTTCGCTGTGCCGGTCGCCGGTGCCCTGCCAAGCGGCCTGCGCCTGGCGATGGGCCTCGATCGCCTCCTCGTAGCGGCGCTGGTTGCTGAGGATCTGGGCGGCGAGGTCCCAGGACGTTCCCTCGCCGCGCCGGTCCCCCAGCTCCCGGAACACCGTGATCGTCTGCCGGAACGTCTCGTGGGCCTCCTCCGCCCGCCCCGCCTCGAACAGCAGGGCACCGAGGTGGGTGGACAGCTGGGCCTCCCGCCGTCGGTCGCCGAGGTCGTGCACGAGGGCGAGGGCGTGCCGGACCGCCTCGATGGCCTGCTGGGGCTGGTGCAGACTCGCCAGGATCTCGGCGAGGTTCGCGTAGGTGGCGACCTCCCCCGGCCGGTCGCCGAGCTCACGGAAGATCACGCCGGCGGTGCCGAGGGCCGCCATCGCCTCCTTGAACCGGCGGGCATGGCTGTGCGCGTAGGCGAGGTTGTGCCACGCCACCGCCTCCTCGTACCTGATCCCGAGGGCGAGGGCGGACGCGAGCGCCACCTCCGTCACCGCGAGGGCGTCGTCGTTCCGGGACCGCCGGACCAGGTGGGCGACCAGCGACGCGGACAGACTCACGGCCACCACGGGAAGGCCCGCCTCCGCTGCCACGCGCACGGCCGCGACCAGGGTGGCCCGCTCGTGCTCCAGCCAGGCCAGGGCTTCGGTCTGGTCACGGAAGCGGCCGGGGCCCGGGCTTCCGGGGAGTGCCTTGAGGTCCGCGTCGGCGGCCTCGGCCGTCACCGCGTAGTACACGAGCAGGCGTCGCAGGGCGTCCTCGCCGGCTGCCGGGTGCCGATCGGCCTGTTCCAGGGCGTAGTCGCGCACCAGGTCGTGCAGGTACCAGCGGCCGCCGTCCGCCGCCTGTTCGACCAGGGCACAGCCGGCGAGCCGAGCGAGCCGGGAGCGGACCTCACGCACCTTCGAGCCGGCCAGCGCGGCGGCGGCCTCGGTCGAGATGTCGGCGCCGGGGTTGAGGGCCAGGAGCCGGAAGAGCTCCGCCTGCGGCTCGGTGAGCCGCCGGTGCGAGCGGTCGAGCACGATCCGGATGCCGTCCTCGCCGTCGTCCAGGAGGTCGAGCCGGGCGGCGCGGTCGGCGAGGTCCGCGGCGAGCTCGTCCGGACGCAGGTGCGGGTCGAGGACGAGCTGGGCGGCGGCGAGCCGCAGGGCGAGCGGGAGGTGGCTGCACAGCTCCGCCATCCGCTGAGCGGACGCCGGGTCGGCCGTGATGCGGTCGTCGTCCGCGCGGGCGGCTCGGACGGCGGTGTCGAGGAGGGCCACGGCCGCCTCGGGGCCGAGGACGCCGAGGCGGTGGAGACGGGCGCCGAGGCTGGGGAGGGTTTCGCGGGAGGTGACCAGGAGGCGGTGGCGGGCGGACGGGGGCTGGAGGAGGCGGACCTGCTCGGCGGCGGAGGCGTTGTCGGCGACGACCAGGATGCCTTCGTCGTAATGGTCCAGTCGGGCGCGGTAGAGGGTGGCCCGATTCGAAGGGTCCGGGGGGATGTGTTCGGCGGGGACGCCGAGGGCCCGCAGGAGGGTGTCGAGGGCCTGCCCGGCCTCCAGCGGCGTCTCGTCGTAGCCGCGAAGGTCGACGAACAGGGCCGCGGAGAAGTGGGCGGCGTCGAGCAGCGCGTGGCCGACGGCGACCGCCAACGTCGTCTTGCCGATGCCGCCGAGGCCGGTGACCGTCACCGTTGACGGGCCGTCCGAGGTCAGCAGGGACCGGAGCTCGGCGAGGTCCCGGTCGCGGCCGGTGAAGGCGGAGGTGAGCGGCGGGAGGCCTGCGGTCGTGGGAGGCCGGGCGGTGACCGTCACGTGCGCCGTGTCCGCCTGGACGACCGAGCCGTGGAAGTTCCCCCCGCGAATGCTGTTGTGCACCGGGTCAGGGTAGCCGCCCGCGCCACCTGCCCACCCCTCGTGCGCCTGCTGTGCGCCGGTGGTCGTGTGGAACGCTTTCCGGACGGACAAGGCGAGTTGGGGAGTTTGCATGCAACACGGGCACACCGATCCGTCGCTCTACCGTTCGGCCGCCGAGGCGATCGCCGCTCCGCCGGAGAAGCTGGCGTACGTGGCCGGGTTCGACCGCTCGGGCCGGCGGCCGGACGCGCTGCTGAGCGTCGACACCGATCCGGACTCGGCGAGCTACGGGAAGGTCCTGAACTTCGCCGAACTGCCCACGCTCGGAGACGAGTTGCACCACTTCGGCTGGAACGCCTGCTCCAGCGCCCTCGCCCATGCCTGCCATCGGGACCCGGAGCGGCGCTACCTGCTGCTCCCCGGGCTGCGCTCCTCCCGGCTGCACGTGCTGGACACCCACCCCGACCCGGTCCGCCCGCACCTGGTCAAGACGGTCGAGGCCGAGGAGCTCGCCGCCAAGGCGGGCTACTCGCGCCCGCACACCCTGCACTGCGGCCCCGACGGCGTCTTCCTCTCCTGCCTGGGCAGCGGCGAGGGCAACGACGGCCCGGGCGGGGTGGCGCTGCTCGACCACACCACCTTCGAGGTGCTGCGCGCCTGGGAGACCGAGCGCGGCCCGCAGCACTTCGCGTACGACGTCTGGTGGCACCTGGGCACCAACGTGGGCATCACCAGCGAGTGGGGCAGCCCGTCGATGGTGGAGGACGGCGTGGTGCCGGACCTCCTGCTCGGGCGCAAGTACGGTCACGCACTGCACTTCTGGGAGCTGGACTCCGGCCGCCACCTCCAGCGGGTGGACCTCGGCGACCAGTACCAGATGGTGCTGGAGCTGCGCCCGGCGCACGACCCGCAGGCGGAGTGGGGGTTCGCCGGGGTGGTCACCAACGTCGAGGACCTGTCCTCCTCGGTCTGGCTCTGGTACCGGGAGGGGCCGGCGTTCACCGCGCGCAAGGTGATCGAGATCCCCGCCGAGCCGGCCAAGGCCGAGGACCTGCCGCCCGCGCTGCAGCCGTTCGGGGCGGTGCCGCCGCTGGTCACCGACATCAACCTGTCGGTGGACGACCGCTGGCTGTACGTGTCCGCCTGGGGCACCGGCGAGCTGTTCCAGTACGACGTCTCGGACCCGTTCCACCCCCGCCTGGCCGGCTCCGTGCGGCTCGGCGGGATCGCCGCCCGCACCCCGCACCCGGCCGAGCCCGGCCGTCCGCTGAGCGGGGCGCCGCAGATGGTGGAGATCAGCCGGGACGGCCGGCGGATCTACCTCACCAACTCGCTCTACGGCGCCTGGGACGACCAGTTCTACCCGGACGGCATCGAGCCCTGGATGGTCAAGCTGGACGCCGACCCGGACGCCGGCGGGCTGAGCATCGACGAGCGCTTCTTCCCGCACGGCGCCGACTTCCGGGGCCTGCGCGTCCACCAGACCCACCTGGCGGGCGGCGACGCCTCCTCCGACTCCTACTGCTTCCGCTGAACGGACGACCGCTGAACCGACGACCGCTGAACCGACGACCGTCCTGCCGGCATCACCGGAAGAGCGCTTGGTCGAACCGCACCTGAGCCGACGGCAGCCCGGCCGTCGCCAGCCGGGTGCGGACGGAGCCGACCATGCCGACCGGCCCGGTGACACAGGCCAGGTGCTCGCGCCAGTCTCCGGCCGTCGCGACGGTGTCGGAGAGCTCGCCGACGGTGACCGGGGTGACGGTCAACCACGGCTTGTGCAGGCCGAGTTCGGACAGCGCCTGCCAGTCGTAGAGGTCGGCGCGGTCCCGGGCGCCGACGAACAGGTGGACCCGGCGGCCGGTCGGCCGGTGGGCGGCCTGCTGCTCGACGATCGCCTTCATCGGGGCGAGGCCGGTGCCTCCCGCGACCAGCAGCAGGTCGCGGGCGTCGCCGTCGGGCAGCAGGCTGCCGCGCGGCGGGCCGAGGCGCAGCCGGTCGCCGACGGCGGTGTGCTCGACCAGGGCGGCGCTGACCCCGCCGGCGCCGGTGCGGCGGACGTGGAACTCCAGCTCGTTGTCGGCGCGCGGGGCACAGCCCATCGAGTACTGCCGCCACGTGTGCGGCAGCGCCGGGTGCTCGACGGTGCCGTACTGCCCGGCCTGGTACGGGTACGGCTCGCCGGTGCGCACCCGCAGCACGGCGAGGTCGGGGCGGCGGCGCTCGTGGCCGGTCACCACGGCGTGCCAGTACGGGGGCTCGGTGAGCGCGGAGTCGGCGCCGGCCACCATCGAGCCGACGGCGAAGCGAAGCATCCGCACCCAGGCGCCCTCCAGCTCCTCGGTCCAGTGTTCGCCGGCCCGGTGCCGGACGGCCGCGCACAGGGCTTCCTCGAAGGCCTCGTAGTGCACCGGCCGGACGCCCAGTTTCCGGTGGTCGCGGCCGAGCTGGCGGAGGGTCTGCGCCAGCTCGTCCGGGCGGTCGAGGTGGTCGATCAGGTGGTGGAAGATCCGCTCCAGGTGGAGCTGCTGGAACTCCATCGAGCTGGGGAAGAGCGATCGCAGGAACGGGCGGCGACTGAACATCACCGCGTACAGGTGGTCGATCAGTTCCGCGAGCGGGGAGATCAGGTCGAGGTCGCGCCGGATCAGGTGCTGGTCGGCGGCGCCGTCGTAGCCGCCGTCCTCGCCGTACGCGCCGTACCCGAAGTCGCCGCCGGCCGAGGAGGACGGGGCGAGGAGCTGGCGGCGCAGGCGCATGGCGTGGTGACGGGCGATGAGACGGTCGTACTCGGCGGTGGCGGTGCCGTTGGCAAGGTGCGTGCTGCTGCTGTTGTCCATGTCCTGCCCAGTCAACTGCCGGAGCGCCGAACGCGAGAAGGGCCGATCGCCCCGGACGGACCCGGGACCTTCGACCCCTTGCGGTGGTGCGTGCGGACCGGAATGGTTTTCGGCCACCGTGGACGGCTACGGTGCAGGGTGCCCCGCGCGCTACGGCGCAGGGGTGCCCCGCGCCCCGGTGCTCTCCCACCACCGGGACCCGGGGCACCGCCGTCAGGCTCCCGCCCGGCGCGTCTCCCGGCGTTCCAGCCGCCGCTGCCGGCCCTGGCGCAGCGGCTGGTCGGGCAGCCACCCGAAGGTGAGACAGGCGCCGACCACTCCGAGCAGCATCCCGACCAGGAAGCCGCCCAGGTTGGAGGTGACCCAGCTGGCCAGCGAGGCCAGCACGGCGAGGATGGAGTAGAACAGCCGCTGCGCCGGGTTGAACAGGATCAGCAGGCCGCACAGCATCATCACCGCCGGCACCAGGTACCCGGCCAGCCCCTGCATCCCGATGTGCAGGATGACGGGCAGCGGGGCCTTCAGGGTGAACAGGATCTCGGCGCCACCGAGCGTCACCAGCAGCCCGCCCCAGAACGGTCGCTTGCCCCGCCAGTCGCGCTTGACCGGGCGTGCGGCGGGCTCGGCCGCAGGGGCCGCCACGGCCTGGGCGGGCGCGGCCGCCGTCCCCTCGGCGACCACCCCCTCCGCCCGCGCCGCGGTGGCCTCGCCGGTGCCGGCCTGCTCCGGTACGGACTCCGTCATGCTCAGCAGCCCGTGGAGCTGAAGCTCAGCCGCAGGTTGGGCAGCTTGAACCCGACGGCGGTGCTCGCGTAGTTGTGCTGGTTCAGGTGGGTCAGCTTGACGGTGTCGGCCTGCTGGCCGAACACGCCGGGGCCACCCTTGCCGATCGGGCCGGCCTTGGTGTAGGTGCTGGCGTCGCCGCCGATCTCGATGTTGGTGAACTCCGCGTCGCCGGAGAGCAGGTCGGAGTCGGTGGTGAGGTTGCTGGCGGAGACGGGGGTGCCGCCGTCGCCCGCGTGGATCACCAGGTTGATGCCGCCGAGGTCGACGCTCTGGCACAGGTTGGTGATCTCGGCCTTCTTGATCGCCGACACCGCGACCAGCACCTGGCCGCCGGTGGAGCCCGCGTTGGGGCTGTCGGGGATCATCGAGTCCAGCGCGCCGAACTGCGCGAAGCCCTCACCGTCCAGCTTGTCTGCGGTGATGGTGAACGGCATACCGGAGATGGAGAACTGGGCGGCGAGCACGCCCTGGGCGGTGAGCGCCATCAGGACGCCTCCGGCCGCGACGGCCGGTACGGCCATCAGGGCGGTGCGCTTCAGCCGTACCCGGCCTCTTCTCGACGCGCTCGGCGTCTGCGGGGTCTCGGCCGCCGTGGCGGCGTCCTCGGACATGGCCATGTGTGCTCCCTGTGGGTGGATGGGTGTGCAGGCACTGGCACGTTGTCCTGGCGCGGACAGCGTTCCCCGGCCCGACCGGTCCGTCCGCCCCTCGGCAGCGGGGCGGGTCAGGTCGGAGCGCGGTAAGTAACTGGGAAGCTACTGCCCGGTATTGGCCCGGTCAATACAGGTGAACGAAGGATCTTCACCAATCCGCGACCCGCCTCGGCCAGTCCCTCACCCCGAGCCGCTCGGCCGCTTCCGCCGGGCCGAGGAACGGCGACAGGCAGAACATGCTCAACACCGGCAGGAGATCCAGCAGTTGTTCGGTACGGCCGGAGTCGATCCGCCGATAGATCGCGCTGTAGACGCCGCCCACCACAGCATCCACCATCTCCTTCGACTCGACACCGCCGGGCAGTTGGGGAACGTCGGCGAAGAACGCCCGGAACCTGGTGAGCAGTTGGGCTCGCTCACGGCGGCCGGCCGGGCCGACCGCCTCGATCTCGATCACCGCCATCGTGGCGAACGCCGGTGTTCCCGCGAGCAGTTGGAGCATCACGCCGAGCGCCTTCCGAACGCCCCGGCACCAGTCGGATTCGGCCGCGAAGGCCGCCCCCATCCGCTGGATCACCACGCCGGTGCCGTACCGGTGCGCAGCCAGGAAGGCGTCCTCCTTGCCGCTGAACAGCTCGTAGAAGACCGGCCTGGTCACGCCCGCCGCACGGCAGATGTCGCTGATCGTGGCGTGCTGGTAGCCGCGCTCGGCGACGGTCCGCACCAGCCCGTCCAGCAGCCGCTCGCGCTGGGTCGCGGCGACCACGCCGGCGGGCAGCCGGCGCGGGCCGGGCTTGATCGAGCGGGCCGGATCGCGGCCGGTCCGGGCACCCGGCAGCAGGACCACGTCGGCTCCGCGGAGGTACTTCCGATCCATCACCAACTCCTGTGTCCTGTATTGACATTGACGGAACACCGGGTTTACAACACTGACAGGTTTCCAACCGGTGGACGAGCAAACTCCCACCGGTGGGACCTCCGGGGGCTCCGACGGGCCGGGGCGAACGCCCAGGCCACGGGGTCACGGCGGAGGCGGGACCGCGACGGTGGCAGCCGTCGACGTGCCCCCACGGCACCGCACGTCCCCGACCGAACGCGCGGTTCCGCGGTGTTCCACGCCGCCGCCCGTACGCAAGGCCGTACCACCGCACCGCCGTACGTTCACCTCGCGTACGTCCGCACCGCCGTACCGCACGGACGGGCCCGTGGCGCCGGGCCCGCCCGCCCCTCGGCATGAGCCGAAGCCTCCGGTACGAAGCCTCCGGTACGCCATGCACCTCCCCCGTCGTGCACACCACCACACCCGCACGCGGGGATTCCCCCACCCGTCCACCGGACGGAGAGAGGTACACCCATGCGCATCCGCCGCACCCTCGCCACCGCCGCCCTCGCCTCGCTCGCCCTCACCGGCGCGGCCGTGGCCCCCGCCCAGGCCGCCGGATCGGCAGTCCTGACCACCGGCAGCCCGACCGGCCCGGCCGTCGCCGTCGGTGACGTGCTGAGTGCCAGCCTGGTCTCCGGCACCTACGCGACCTTCTACAACAGCGCCTCCGGGACGAGCGGCATCAAGTGTGCCACCTCCTCCTTCTCGGCGACCGTCACCTCCAACCCGGCCGCGCCGGGCAGCGCCGTCGAGCGGCTCGACACCCAGACCTTCGGCTCCTGCACCTCCAACGTCCTCGGTGTCACGGGCGTCAAGAGCATCACGGTCACCAACCTGCCGTACACCAACACCGTCAGCGACGCCGCCGGCAACCCGGTCAAGCTCACCCCCGGCGCGGCCGGCGCGATGGGCACCACGGTGGTGCTCAACACCATCCTGGGCAGCATCAGCTGCAACTACCAGAACACCACCGGGATCAACGGCACCACCTCGAACACCGGCAACACCATCGGCTTCACCAGCCAGCCGTTCGCCCTCGCCTCCGGCCCGAGCCTGTGCTTCTCGACCGGCTACTTCAGTGCCACCTACGGCCCGGTCGTCGACAGCTCCGTCTCCGGCAGCCCGCTCCTCTTCGTCAACTGACGCCAGGGCCCGTCCGGCCCGTCGTGACGACGGCGGCGTACGGCACCTTCACCGGGGCCGCACGCCGCCGTACCGCCGTACCGCACCAACACCACCGCCCCACCCCCGAGACAGCGAAGTGACCGGCCGGTAGGGTGGCGCCGCACGGAGACGGCGAACCGGAACGGGGCGGGTTGATGAGCGACAACGGCACGGGCTTCTTCACCTCGGTGGCGGACGCCGCCGAGCAGCTGGCCGCCACCGGCTACCTGGCCTCCACCGCCGTGGCCACCACCGTCTTCCTCGCCGACCGGCTCGGCAAGCCGCTGCTGGTCGAGGGCCCCGCCGGGGTCGGCAAGACCGAACTCGCCAAGGCGGTGGCCGAGATCGGCCACGCCCGGCTGGTCCGGCTCCAGTGCTACGAGGGCATCGACGAGGCCCGCGCGCTCTACGAGTGGAACCACGCCAAGCAGCTGCTGCGGATCACCGCCGGCCGTGACGAGGGCTGGCAGGAGGCCCGCACCGACATCTTCGGCGAGGAGTTCCTGCTCACCCGCCCGCTGCTCACCGCCATCCGCGGCGAGGAGCCGACCGTGCTGCTGATCGACGAGATGGACAAGGCCGACGTCGAGGTGGAAGCGCTGCTGCTGGAGGTGCTCAGCGACTTCCAGGTCACCGTCCCCGAGCTGGGCACCATCACCGCGAGCCGCCGCCCCTTCGTCCTGCTCACCTCGAACGCCACCCGCGAGCTCTCCGAGGCGCTGCGCCGCCGCTGCCTCTTCCTCCACCTCGACTACCCCGAGTCCGAGCTGGAGCGCCGGATCGTCCGGCTCAAGGTGCCCGGCCTGGACGAGACGCTGGCCGAGTCGCTGGTCCGGATCGTCGGCGCGCTGCGCGCGATGGAGCTGCGCAAGGCGCCCTCCGTCGCCGAGACCATCGACTGGGCCCGCACCCTGCTCGCCCTCGGCGCCGACACCCTGGACGAGACGGTCGTCCGGGACACCCTCGGGGTGATCCTCAAGCACCAGGACGACGTCCGCAGGGCCGCCGAGAAGCTCACCCTCGCATGACGACGCCCCACCCGACGGACACCGCCGCCCGCCTCACCGGCCTGGTCCGCGCCCTGCGCGGGCACGGCCTGCGGATCGGCCCCGCCGAGACGGTGGACGCCGCCGCCGTGCTGGACGTCCTGGGCTTCGCCGACCGCGAGCAGATGCGGGCCGGCCTGGCCGCCGCCCTGCTGCGCTCGGAGGGCCAGCGATCGGTCTTCGACGCCGCCTTCGACCTGTTCTTCCCGCTCGGCGTCGGCACCCCGGAGGCCGTCCGGGCCGACCCGCCGCCGGTCCCCGACGACCCCGAGCCGCCGCGCTTCGGCCGCCCCGACCCGCTGCGCGAGCAGCTGCGCGACCGCCTCGCCGCCGCGCTGGCCGCCGACGACCGCGCCGCCCAGGCCCGGCTGGCCGGCGAGGTGGTGGAGGCCTTCGGCCGGTACGGCGCCGGCGGCTCGCCCGGCTCCGACGGCTGGTCCGCCCAGCAGGCGCTCGGCCGGCTCGCCCCCGACACGCTGCTCGCCCGCGTCCTGGCCGCCCTGCGCGAGCGTCAGGACGCCCAGGACCTCTCCGACCGGGTGCTCGCCGACGAGATCCGCCGCCGCATCCGGGACTTCCGCGCGATGGCCGCCGGCGAGGCCCGTCGCCGGGTCGCCGAACTGCGCGGCCCCGAGCGGATCGCCGAACGCGCCGTCGCCCCCACCGCCGACCGGGTCGACTTCCTCTACGCCGGCCGTGACCAGCTCGCCGAACTGCGCCGCACCGTCCACCCGCTGGCCCGCAAGCTGGCCACCCGGCTGGCCGCCCGGCGCCGCCGCGCCGCCCGCGGCGAGATCGACCTGCGCCGCACCCTGCGCCGCTCGCTGACCACCGGCGGGGTGCCGCTGCGCCCCGCCTACCGGCTGCGCCGCCCGGCCCGCCCCGAGCTGGTGCTGCTGTGCGACGTCTCCGGCTCGGTGGCGGGCTTCGCCGACTTCACCATGCTGCTGGTGCAGGCGATGAGCGAACAGTTCAGCAAGGTCCGGGTGTTCGCCTTCGTCAACCGCACCGCCGAGGTGACCGGCCTGCTCCGCGGCGGCGACGACCCGGCGCGCCTGGCCGCCCGCATCCTCACCGGGGCCAAGGTGACGGGCTACCACGGCAACAGCGACTACGGCTCCGCGCTCGGGGAGTTCGCGGACCGCCACCTGGACGCCGTCGGCCCGCGCACCTGCGTGCTGGTCCTCGGCGACGCCAGGAACAACCGGCGCGACCCCAACCTGGACGCGCTGCGCCGGATCGCCGGCCGGGCCCGCCGGGTGTTCTGGCTCAACCCCGAGCAGCCCTCGCTCTGGCCGACCGGCGACTCCGCCGCACTCGCCTACGCGGGCGTGGTGGAGATGCACTCCTGCCGCAACGCCCGCCGCCTCGGCGAACTGATCGCCCGGCTGCTGCCCGTCTGACGCCCGGCGGGCCCACCGGTCGCGGCCCTCGGCGGGCGGCCGCGACCGGCACGGCGAGGGCCTACCCGTCCAGGTGCGCCAGGAAGTCCAGCAGTGCCTCGGTGACCTCGGCCGGGCGCTCCTGCTGCGTCCAGTGCCCGGTCTCCGGCAGCCGGACGTGCCGGTGCAGTCCGGGCGTCAGGTTCTTCAGCAGGTACTCGACCGCCTCCGGCGCGATCATCGCGTTCACCAGGTCCTGCTCGCCGACCACGTACAGCGCGGGCACGTCGATCCGCTGGCCGATGAACGCCGCCATCAGCTCGCTGTTCCGGTCGATGTTGCGGTACCAGTTGAGGCCCCCGGTGAAGGCGCGCTCGCCGTGCCGGGCGTAGTCGGCGGCGAACGCGTCGAGGTCCGCGTCGGTGAGCCAGTCCGGCAGGCGCTCCGGCTCCGGCACGGTGTCCAGCAGCTTCTTGCCCTCGGGGACGACCCACGGACGCGGCTCGCCGTCGGGCTGGACGCCGCAGAAGATGCGGCGCAGGCTGGATTTCACGTCGGCCGCCAGCTCGGCGTCCGCCCGGCCCGGCTCCTGGAAGTAGATCTGGTAGAAACCCTCGCCGAAGGTCTCCCGGGCAGTCGACAAGGAGCCGGGCCCGGCCGGCAGCGGCGGCACGCTCAGCCCGGCCACCCCGCGCACCAGGTCCGGCCGCAGCGCGGCGGTGGCCCAGGCCACCGGCGCGCCCCAGTCGTGCCCGACCACGACCGCCCGCTCCTCGCCGAGCGCGCCGATCAGCGCGGTCACGTCGCCGACCAGGTGCAGCAGGGTGTAGGCGTCCACCCGCTCGGGCTGCTCGCTGCGGGCGTAACCGCGCTGGTCCGGCGCGACGACCCGGTAGCCGGCCTCGGCGAGCGGCGCGAACTGGTGGCGCCAGGAGTACCAGCTCTCCGGGAAGCCGTGCAGCAGCAGGACCAGCGGGCCCTCACCCTGCTCCGCGTAGTGCAGCCGGACGCCGTTCACCTCGGTCTCGCCGTGCTTGATCGCCTGGTTCAACTCTCCACTCCCCGTCCGCCGGAAACATCCCTTCACCCCCGACCCTGCCCAGCCGGCCGCCCCCGGAACCCCGTCGGCTTCCGGCCACCGGAAGCAGCCGAGGCCGCCCCGGAGTTCCGGGG
>NZ_JBHVFE010000034.1:0-36199 GCF_042801945.1 Kitasatospora sp. NPDC057542 | reverse complement strand
CCGCGCGGACTGGGCGCGGCCCGGACGGGGCCCTGGTCGGGAACGGCGGACGCAAAGGTCAGCGCACGAACAGTGCGGCCTTGGACGCGAGGTCGAGGAAGTACTGCGGCAGCAGTCCGAGACCCAGCGTGACCAGCACCCCCACCCCGATCGCGGTCGCCGTGAAGGGGCTCGGGATCGCCACCGTGGGGCCGCCGGGCTGCGGGTCCGAGAAGAACATCAGCACGATGACCCTGATGTAGAAGAACGCGGCCACCGCCGAACTCAGCACACCGACGACCACCAGCGGGGTCGCCCCGCCGCTGGCCGCGGCCTGGAAGACCGCGAACTTCCCGGTGAAACCGGAGGTCAGCGGAATCCCGGCGAACGCCAGCAGGAACAGCGCGAACACCGCCGCCACCAGCGGCGAACGCCGCCCGAGCCCGGCCCAGCTGGACAGGTGGGTCGCCTCGCCCTTGGAGTCGCGCACCAGGGTGACCACGGCGAACGCGCCGAGCGTCACGAAGGAGTACGCCAGCAGGTAGAACAACACCGAGGAGATGCCCTGCTTGTTGACGGCGATCACGCCGGTCAGGATGAACCCGGCGTGCGCGATCGAGGAGTACGCCAGCAGGCGCTTGACGTCCTGCTGGGTCACCGCGAGCACCGCGCCGACGACCATGGTGAGGATCGCCACCCCCCACATCACCGGCCGCCAGTCCAGCCGCAGGCCCGGGAAGGCCACGTAGAACAGCCGCATGAAGGCTCCGAAGGCCGCGACCTTGGTGGCCGCCGCCATGAAGCCGGTCACCGGGGTCGGCGCGCCCTGGTAGACGTCCGGGGTCCAGGAGTGGAAGGGCACCGCGGCGACCTTGAACAGCAGGCCGACCGCCAGCATCGCCAGGCCGGTCAGCACCAGCGCGTCGCTCTGGGTGGTGCTCAGCAGCGCGGGGGTGGTCATCGCCTTGCCGGAGATGACGTCGCCGATGTCGCCGAGCCGTACGCTGCCCGCGTAGCCGTACACCAGCGCGGTGCCGAACAGGAAGAACGCCGAGGCGAAGGCACCGAGCAGGAAGTACTTGACCGCCGCCTCCTGGGAGAGCAGCCGACGGCGCCGGGCCAGCGCGCACAGCAGGTACAGCGGCAGCGAGAAGACCTCCAGCGCCACGAACATGGTCAGCAGGTCGTTGGCCGCGGGGAACAGCAGCATGCCGCCGACGGCGAACATGGTGAGCGGGAAGACCTCGCTGGTGGCGAAGCCGGCCCGGACCGCGGCCCGTTCCTGCTCGCCGCCGGGGGTGGCGGCGGCCTGGGCGGCGAAGGCGTCGGCGGGCCGGCCGCCGGCCTTGGGCTCCAGCCTCCGCTCGGCGTAGGTGAGCACCGCGACCACGGCGGCCAGCAGGATCACGCCCTGGAGGAACAGCGCCGGGCCGTCCAGGGCGACGGACTCCATGGCCAGCAGGTCCACCTTGGTGGAGCCGTAGCCCTGCGCGGCCAGCACCACCACGGCGACGAAGGCGCCGACCAGCCCGGCCAGGGCGAGCGTCACCTGCGTCCAGTGCCGGAACCGGCGGGGCGCGAAGGCCTCCACCAGGACGCCGGCCAGGGCGGCGGCGAACACCACGAGCATCGGGGAGAGCTGGCCGTACTCGATGTGGGGTGCCGGGATGCCGGCGGTGTTGCCGCCGGCGGCGGCGAGCATCGCGGTGGTGCTCACTTCTGCTCACCTCCTGAGGTGGCGGCGACCGGGTGGGCCGGCGCCGGGTCGGTCTGGTGGACCTGCGTGAGCGTCGCGTTCACCGAGGGGTTGACCAGGTCGGTGAGCGGCTTGGGGTAGACGCCGAGCAGGATGGTCAGCGCCACCAACGGGCCGACCACGAGGAGTTCGCGGGCCTTGAGGTCGGGGATCGTGCGCACCCCGTCCTTCACCGGGCCGGTCATGGTGCGCTGGTACAGCAGCAGGGCGTACAGCGCGGCCAGCACGATGCCGAAGGTGGCCACGATGCCGATCGCCGGGTAGCGGGTGAAGGTGCCCACCAGCACCAGGAACTCGCTGACGAACGGGGCGAGCCCGGGCAGCGACAGGGTGGCCAGACTGCCGATCAGGAAGGTCCCGGCGAGCACCGGGGCGACCTTCTGCACGCCGCCGTAGTCGGCGATCAGCCGCGAGCCGCGACGGGAGATCAGGAAGCCGGCCACCAGCATCCACGCCGCCGTGGACAGGCCGTGGTTGACCATGTAGAGGGTGGCTCCGCTCTGGCCCTGGCTGGTCAGGGCGAAGATGCCCATGATGATGAAGCCGAAGTGCGAGATCGAGGCGTACGCCACCAGGCGCTTGATGTCCTTCTGGCCGACCGCCAGCAGCGCGCCGTAGACGATCCCGATCAGCGCGAGGACCAGGATCGCCGGGGCAAAGGTCTTCGAGGCGTTCGGGAACAGCCCGAGGCAGAAGCGCAGCATCGCGAAGGTGCCGACCTTGTCCACCACCGCGGTGATCAGCACCGCGGTGCCGGCGGTGGACTCGCCCATCGCGTTCGGCAGCCAGGTGTGCAGCGGCCACAGCGGGGCCTTCACCGCGAAGGCGAAGAAGAAGCCCAGGAACAGCGCCTTCTCGGCGGTACCGGTCAGCTGGATCCGGCCGTCGGCGATCGCCGAGGTCAGGGTCGGCAGGTCGAAGGTGCCGAAGCCCTGGTCCTGCGCGGTCACGTACAGGCCGATCACGGCGGCCAGCATCACCAGGCCGCCGAGCAGGTTGTAGAGCAGGAACTTCACGGCCGCGTAGGAGCGCTGACGCGCCGAATCGGGGCCGCCGGCCCGGTCGCCGAAGCCGCCGATCAGGAAGTACATCGGGATCAGCATGGCTTCGAAGAACACGTAGAACACGAAGACGTCGGTGGCGTAGAAGGAGACGACCACCATCGCCTCCACCGCCAGGATCAGCGCGAAGAAGCCCTGGGTGCGGCGCCTGTTCTCGAAGGTGCCGTCGGGCCTGGCCGCGTTGGGCCCCTCTCCCCCGGCCTGGCGGCCGGGACGTGCCCCCGGCCCGTCGGCGGCCGAGGAGGGCGGGTCGGCGTCGTGCCAGGAGGCGAGGATCACCAGCGGCACGAGCACGGCGGTGAGCAGGGCGAGCACGACGCCGATGCCGTCCACGCCGAGCGAGAAGGTGATGCCGAAGGAACGGATCCAGCTGTACGACTCGGTCAGCTGGAAGCGGGCACCGTGCGGGTCGAACCGCGTCGCCACCGCGGCGGCCAGCACCAGGGTGACGGCCGAGACGCCCAGCGCGACGGCCTTGGTGGTCCTGCGCCGGCCCTCGGAGGACCCGGCGGGCAACGCGGCGGTCAGCACCGCGCCGGCCGCCGGAACGGCACAGGTGGCGGTCAGAAGCGCGCTCATGCGCCCACCCCCCGACGGATATCAGGACGAGTCATCACGTGGACCTCATCAGGAGAGTCGTGGCGACCAGCACCAGCGTGCCGCCGAACATGGAGAGCGCGTACGAGCGGACGAAGCCGTTCTGGACCCGCCGCAGCCGGCCGGAGAGCCCGCCGATCGCGGCGGCCAAGCCGTTGACCACGCCGTCCAGGCCCCGGCTGTCGAAGAAGACCAGCGCCGCGGCGAGCGCCGAGCCCGGCCGCACCAGCACCGCGTGGTTGAAGTCGTCCTGCAGCAGGTCGCGGCGGGCCGCCCGGGTGAGCGGGGAGCCCACCGGCGCCACCACCGGGACCGGCGAGCGCCCGTACATCAGGTACGCGACGCCGACGCCGGCCAGCATGCATGCCGTGGTCAGCAGGGTGACGGTCAGCGGGGCGAGGGGGGAGTTGCCCTCCTCGTACCCGGTGACCGGCTCCAGCCACTTCAGGAAGGAGTCGTTGAAGGCGAACAGCCCGCCCGCGAAGACCGAGCCGACGGCCAGCAGGACCATCGGGACGGTCATGGTCCTGGGCGACTCGTGCGGGTGCGGGAGGTTGTCGTCGCCCGCGGCGGCGCCGCTGGTCCCACCGGTCGGCTGCCAGCGCTTCTCACCGAAGAAGGTCAGCACCATCACCCGGGTCATGTAGAACGCGGTGATCGCCGCGCCGACCAGCGCGCACAGCCCGAGGATCCAGCCCTCGGTGCCGCCCTTGGCGAAGGCCGCCTCGATGATCTTGTCCTTGGAGAAGAAGCCGGACAGGCCCGGGAAGCCGATGATCGCCAGGTAGCCGAGGCCGAAGGTGACGAAGGTGACCGGCATGTACTTGCGCAGGCCGCCGTAGTGACGCATGTTCACCTCGTCGTTCATGCCGTGCATGACCGACCCGGCGCCGAGGAACAGCCCGGCCTTGAAGAAGCCGTGGGTCACCAGGTGCATGATCGCGAAGGCGTAGCCGATCGGGCCGAGCCCGGCCGCCATCACCATGTAGCCGATCTGCGACATGGTCGAGCCGGCCAGCGCCTTCTTGATGTCGTCCTTGGCGCAACCGACGATCGCACCGAACAGCAGCGTGACCGCGCCGACCACCACCACGGCGGTCTGCGCGTCCGGCGCCAGGTCGAAGATCGTCGCGGAGCGGGTGATCAGGTAGACGCCCGCGGTCACCATGGTGGCCGCGTGGATCAGCGCCGACACCGGGGTCGGGCCCTCCATCGCGTCCCCCAGCCAGGACTGCAGCGGCACCTGAGCCGACTTGCCGCAGGCCGCCAGCAGCAGCATCAGCCCGATCGCCGTCAGCTTGCCCTCGCTCGCCTCGTGCGCGGCCCCGAAGACCGGGTCGAAGGCGAAGGAGCCGAACTCCGCGAACATCAGCATGATCGCGATGGACAGGCCGACGTCGCCGACCCGGTTGACGATGAAGGCCTTCTTCGCCGCCGTCGCCGCGCTCGGCTTGTGCTGCCAGAAGCCGATCAGGAGGTACGAGGCCAGGCCCACGCCCTCCCAGCCGAAGTACAGCAACAGGTAGTTGTCCGCGACCACCAGCAGCAGCATGGCAGCCAGGAACAGGTTCAGGTACGCGAAGAAGCGGCGCCGGCGCTCGTCGTGCGCCATGTAGCCGACCGAGTAGAGGTGGATCAGCGTGCCGACGCCGGTGATCAGCAGGACGAAGGTCATCGACAGCTGGTCGAGCCGGAAGGAGACGTCGGCCTGGAAGCCGTTCACCCGGATCCAGCTGAACAGGTGCTCGGTGACCGCCCGGTGCTCGGCATCACGGCCGAGCATGTCCGAGAACAGGGCCAGGCCGAAGCCGAACGAGAGCGCCGCGAGCGCGGTGGCCAGCCAGTGGCCGTACCGGTCCAGCGCCCGGCCGCCGAGCAGGAGCAGGGCGGCGCCCGCCAGTGGAGCCGCCACCAGCAGCGGAATGAGAGAGTTCACCGAAGGCCCTCCGCCTACAGCTTCATCAGGTTGCTGTCGTCGACCGAAGCGGAGTGCCTGGTCCGGAAGATGGAGACGATGATGGCGAGGCCGACCACGACCTCCGCCGCCGCGACCACCATCGTGAAGAACGCGATGATCTGGCCGTCCAGGGTCCCGTGCAGCCGGGAGAAGGTCACCAGGGCGAGGTTCGAGGCGTTCAGCATCAGCTCCACGCACATGAACAGCACGATCGCGTTGCGCCGGATCAGCACCCCGGCCGCGCCGATGGTGAACAACAGGGCGGACAGGTAGAGGTAGTTGACCGGGTTCACTCCGTACCCTCCTCGTCGGCCGGGTGCTCCACGTTGTTCGCCGGCACCGGCTCGCCGTTCGCCGGCACCGGCCGGCCGTTCGTCGGAACCGGCTTCAGCGACTTGCGCGGGGGCGCCATCGCCGGCCGCTCCGAGGACGGACGGCCCAGCCAGTCCGCCGTGGTGTTCTCCAGCTCCGCCATCCGCTGCAGCATCGCCTGGCTCACGTCCCGGACCTGGCCGCGCTCGCGCAGCGTCGCCATCACCGAGTCCTCGGCGATCGTGCCGTCCGGCAGCAGCCCCGGGACGTCCACCGCGTTGTGCCGCGCGTACACGCCCGGCGCCGGCAGCGGCGGCACCTGGATGTTGTCCTTGATCCGCTGCGCCGCCAGCTCGCGCTGCGTCTTCGGCGCCTTCACGTGCTCCCGGTGGGTCAGCACCATCGCGCCGATCGCCGCAGTGATCAGCAGTGCGCCGGTGACCTCGAAGGCCCACACGTACCGGGTGAAGATCAGCCGGGCCAGGCCCGGCACGTTGCCCTCGGCGTTCGCCTCGGACAGCCCGGTGAAGTGGTTCAGCTTCGCGTTGGCGATCCCGGCGATCAGCAGCACGCCGAAGCCCAGCCCGCACAGCGCCGCGGCGAACCGCTGGCCCTTCAGCTGCTCCTTCAAGGAGTCCTCGCTGGTGACGCCGACCAGCATCACCACGAACAGGAACAGCATCATGATCGCGCCGGTGTAGACCACGATCTGCACCACACCCAGGAACACCGCTCCCTGGGCCATGTAACAGACCGCCAGCGCCAGCATGGTGCCCGCCAGGCAGAGCGCGCTGTGCACGGCCTTGCGCATCAGCACCATGCCGAGTGCGCCGCCGACCGCAATCACCGCGAGCACCCAGAACTGGACGGCCTCACCCGTCGAGGTCGTCCCGACCGCTTCCGCCAGCTGCGCGCTCACTGCTGCACCTCCCTCTCCCGGTCGGTGCGCTCCTGCTGAACCGTCCCCGGCGCCGCCGAGGTGACCTCGCCCCGGTAGTACGCGCCCTCGTCGGTACCCGGGAAGATCGCGTGCGGGGTGTCGACCATGCCCTCGGACAGGCCCACCAGCAGCTGCTCCTTGGTGAAGATCAGGTCCCGCCGGGAGGAGTCGGCCAGCTCGTACTCGTTGGTCATGGTCAGCGCCCTGGTCGGGCAGGCCTCGATGCACAGCCCGCACAGGATGCAGCGGGCGTAGTTGATCTGGTACACCGCGCCGTAGCGCTCACCCGGGGAGTAGCGCTCCTCGTCCCGGTTGTCCGCGCCCTCCACGTAGATCGCGTCGGCCGGGCAGGCCCACGCGCACAGCTCGCAGCCGACGCACTTCTCCAGGCCGTCCGGGTGCCGGTTCAGCTGGTGACGGCCGTGGAAGCGCGGAGCGGTGGGCTTCTTCTGCTCCGGGTACTGCTCGGTGAGCCGCTTCTTGAACATGGCCTTGAAGGTCACGCCGAAGCCGGCGGCCGGGCCGAGGATCGACGGACGGTCGGCCCGCTCGGGGCGGTCCGTACGATCGGACTGGTCGGACATCTCGGTTCAGCTCCCTTCGGAATGGTCGGCCCCGTTGAGGGCGTCGTGGAGTTGCTTCGGGGCGCGGCTGCGCCGGCGCGGCACCGGCGGGAGCACCTGACCGGGCAGCGGCGGGACCGGGTAGCCGCCCACCATCGGGTCGAAGTCGGCCTTGGGCGGGACGTCCTCGGGTTCCGGCTGCTTCCGCAGGAAGTCCCGCAGCAGCGCCAGCAGCAGCACCACCCCGACCGGGGCGCCCACGTACAGCACCACCTCGCCGAAGCCGTAGCCCTCGTTGCGCAGCGCCCGCACGCTCGCGATCAGCACCAGCCACACCAGCGAGACCGGGATCAGCACCTTCCAGCCCAGCTTCATGAACTGGTCGTAGCGGAGCCGGGGCAGCGTGCCGCGCAGCCAGATGAAGAAGAACAGCAGCAGCTGGATCTTCAGCGTGATCCACAGCATCGGCCACCAGCCGTGGTTGGCGCCCTCCCAGAAGGTCGACACCGGCCACGGAGCCCGCCAGCCGCCCAGGAAGAGGGTCGAGGCCACCGCCGAGACCGTCACCATGTTCACGTACTCGGCCAGCATGAACATCGCGAACTTCAGCGAGGAGTACTCGGTGTTGAAGCCGCCGACCAGCTCGCCCTCGGCCTCCGGCAGGTCGAACGGCGCCCGGTTGGTCTCCCCCACCATCGCGATGACGTACACGATGAACGACACCGGCAACAGCGCGGCGAACCAGGTCGGCTGCTGGTGCGCCACGATCTCCGAGGTCGACATCGAGCCGGAGTAGATGAACACCGCCGCGAAGGACAGGCCCATCGCGATCTCGTAGCTGATCATCTGCGCGGCCGAACGCAGCCCGCCCAGCAGCGGGTACGTCGACCCGGAGGACCAGCCGGCCAGCACGATGCCGTAGATGCCGATCGAGGCCGTCGCCAGGATGTACAGCAGCGCGACCGGAAAGTCCGTCAGCTGGAGCGGCGTGCGGGTGCCGAAGATCGACACCTCGTTGCCGGCCGGGCCGAACGGGATCACCGCGAAGGCCATGAACGCCGGAATGGCACAGACGATCGGGGCCAGGATGTAGACCGGCTTGTCCGCGCCCTTGACCACCAGGTCTTCCTTCAGCGCCAGTTTCACGCCGTCCGCCAGCGACTGCAGCAGGCCCCACGGGCCGTGCCGGTTGGGCCCGATGCGCAGCTGCATCCAGGCCACCACCTTGCGCTCCCAGACGATCGCGATCAGCACCGTCAGGACCAGGAAGGCGAAGCAGAACACCGCCTTCAGCAGCACCAGCCACCACGGGTCCTGCCCGAAGAAGTGGAGCGTCTCGTACGGCTGCGAAGTCATCGGTCCTCCCCTTCGCCCGCGGTCTCGTCCGCGGTCGCCCCGGTCTGGTCCTGCGCTGCCTGGTCCTGCGCCGGCCGGTCCTGCACCGTCGGCTCGGGCTCGGACTCGGGCTCGGACTCGGGCTCGGCCGCGGCGATCGTGACCAGGTGGCCGACGGTGGTGCCGAGCGCGCGGTGGGTGCCGCCCGGTGTGGAGTCGAGCGGGACCCAGACCGTGCGGTCCGGGATCGAGTCGGTGATCTCCAGGGGCAGGGTCAGCGAGCCGGCCGGGCCGGTCAGCCGCAGCTCGGCAGCCGCCTCGGCACCGATCTCCTTGGCCGTCTCCGCCGAGATCCGGGCCACCGCCCGGTGCCGGGTGCCCGCCAGGTGCGGGTCCCCCTGCTGCAGCACGCCGTTGTCCAGCAGCATCCGCCAACCCGCCAGCACCGCCTGGCCGGTGGCCGGCCGGGGCAGCGGGCCCGGGTGCGCCGCCGGGTCGGCCGTGCGGTCGCCCTCCCAGGGGGCGAAACGGTCCAGCTCCAGCCGGGCCGCCCGGACGTCCGGCAGGCCCAGCCGCCGGCCCAGCGCGTCCGCCAGCATGCCCAGCACCCGCAGGTCGGACTGGAGGTGCCGGCCCATCTGCTGGTCCGGCTTGAGCGCGGACTCGAACATCCGGACCCGGCCCTCCCAGTCCAGGAAGGTGCCGGCCTTCTCCGCCACCGCCGCCACCGGCAGCACCACGTCGGCGCGCGCCGTCACCGCCGAGGGCCGCAACTCCAGCGACACCAGGAACGGCACCGCCGCCAACGCCTCGTCGGCCAGCGCCGGGTCCGGCAGGTCGTCCGGGTCCACGCCGCCGACCAGCAGCGCGTCCAGCTCGCCGCCCACGGCCGCCGCCAGGATCCCGTCGGTGTCCCGACCCGGCCGGGACGGCAGCTCGGCCCCGCCCCACACCGCGGACGCCTCCGCCCGGGCCGCCGGGGCGGCCACCGGACGGCCGCCCGGCAGCAGGCCCGGCAGCGCGCCCGCCTCCACCGCCCCGCGGTCACCGGCCCGGCGCGGCACCCAGGCGAGCTTCGCGCCCGTCGCGTGCGCCAACCGCAGCACCGCCGTCAGCGCGCCCGGGACGGCGGCCAGCCGCTCGCCCGCCAGGATCACCGCGCCCGGGGTGCGCAGCAGTTCGGCCGCCCGCCCGGCGTCGTCGGTCAGCGGCTCGTCCGCCGCCAGCGCCGCGAACCACTCCGGCTCGGTGCCGGGAGCGGCCGGCAGCAGCGCGCCGTGCAGCTTCGCCAGGCCCCGGGAGCCGAACGCGGCCACCGAGAACACCTTCAGGCCCGTCGCCCGGGTCGCCTTGCGCAGCCGCAGGAAGACGATCGGCGACTCCTCCTCCGGCTCGAAGCCCGCCAGCAGCACCGCCGGCGCCCGGTCGAGGTCCTCGTACGCCACCCCCGTGCCGTCCACGTCGACGCCCCGCCCGGCCACCGCCGCGGCCAGGAAGTCCGCCTCCTCACCGCTGTGCGGGCGGGCCCGGAAGTCCACGTCGTTGGTGCCGAGCACCACCCGCGCGAACTTCCCGTACGCGTAGGCGTCCTCGATCGTCACCCGGCCGCCGGCCAGCACCCCGGTCCGGGCCCCGCGCAGCCCCTCGGCCGCCCGGGCCAGCGCCTCCGGCCAGGAGGCCGGCACCAGCTCGCCGTCCACCCGCACCAGCGGGGTGGTCAGCCGGTCGCGCTGCTGGGCGTAGCGGAAGGCGAAGCGGCCCTTGTCGCAGTTCCACTCCTCGTTCACCGCCGGGTCCTCGCCCGCCAGCCGGCGCAGCACCTTGCCGCGCCGGTGGTCGGTGCGCTGCGCGCAGCCCGAGGCGCAGTGCTCGCACACGCTCGGCGAGGAGACCAGGTCGAAGGGGCGCGAGCGGAACCGGTACGCCGCCGAGGTCAGCGCGCCCACCGGGCAGATCTGGATGGTGTTCCCGGAGAAGTACGACTCGAAGTCGTCGCCCTCGCCGGTGCCGACCTGCTGCAGCGCCCCGCGCTCCACCAGGTCGATGAACGGGTCCCCGGCGATCTGCTGTGAGAAGCGGGTGCAGCGCGCGCACAGCACGCAGCGCTCGCGGTCCAGCAGCACCTGGCTGCTGATCGGCACCGGCTTCTCGTAGGTGCGCTTCATGCCCTCGAAGCGGGAGTCGGCGGCACCGCTGGTCATCGCCTGGTTCTGCAGCGGGCACTCGCCGCCCTTGTCGCAGACCGGGCAGTCCAGCGGGTGGTTGATCAGCAGCAGCTCCATCACGCCGCGCTGCGCCTTCTCGGCCACCGGCGAGCTGAGCTGGGTGCGCACCACCATGCCCTCGGCCACCGGGATGGTGCAGGAAGCGACCGGCTTGCGCTGGCCCTCGATCTCGACGATGCACTGGCGGCAGGCGCCGGCCGGGTCGAGCAGCGGGTGGTCGCAGAAGCGCGGGATCTGGGTGCCGATGGTCTCGGCGGCCCGGATCACCAACGTTCCCTTGGGGACCCGCACTTCGACGCCGTCGATGGTGAGCGTGACCAGTTCGACCGCGGTCTCGGAGGCGGTTGGCTCTGTGATCGTCACGCGTGCACCTCCCTTTCGGTGGCGGACTGGTGGCCGGGGCGGGGGCCGTCGGCCCAGACGGTGGAGGCGGCCGGGTCGAACGGGCACCGGCGCTCGGCCAGGTGCTGCTCGTACTCGGCCCGGAAGTGCGTGAGCGAGGAGACGATCGGGCTGGCCGCGCCGTCGCCCAGTGCGCAGAAGGACTTGCCGTTGATGTTGTCGGCGATGTCGAGGAGCTTCTCCAGGTCCCCGTCGACGCCCTCGCCCGCCTCGATCCGCTTGAGCAGCTGGACCAGCCAGTAGGTGCCCTCGCGGCAGGGGGTGCACTTGCCGCAGGACTCGTGGGCGTAGAACTCCGTCCAGCGGGTGACCGCGCGCACCACGCAGGTGGTCTCGTCGAAGACCTGGAGCGCCTTGGTGCCGAGCATCGAGCCCGCCGCCCCGACGCCCTCGTAGTCCAGCGGGACGTCGAGGTGCTCGTCGGTGAACATCGGGGTGGAGGAACCACCCGGGGTCCAGAACTTCAGCCGGTGCCCTGGGCGGATGCCGCCGCTGAGGTCGAGCAGCTGGCGCAGCGTGATGCCGAGCGGGGCCTCGTACTGGCCGGGGTTGGTGACATGGCCGGAGAGCGAGTAGAGCGTGAAGCCGGGGGACTTCTCGGTGCCCAGGGCCTTGAACCACTCCTTGCCGCGGGCCAGGATCGGCGGCACCGAGGCGATCGACTCGACGTTGTTGACCACCGTCGGGCAGGCGTACAGGCCGGCGATCGCCGGGAACGGGGGCCGCAGCCTGGGCTGGCCGCGTCGGCCCTCCAGCGAGTCGAGCAGCGCCGTCTCCTCGCCGCAGATGTAGGCGCCGGCGCCGGCGTGCACGGTGATGTCGAGGTCGATGCCCGAGCCGAGGATGTTCCGGCCCAGCAGCCCCGCCCCGTACGCCTCGGCGACGGCCGCGTGCAGCCGGCGCAGCACCGGGACGACCTCGCCGCGCAGGTAGATGAAGGCGTGGTCGCAGCGGATCGCGTAGGAGGCGATGATCATGCCCTCGATCAGCGCGTGCGGGTTGGCGAACAGCAGCGGGATGTCCTTGCAGGTGCCCGGCTCGGACTCGTCCGCGTTGACCACCAGGTAGTGCGGCTTGCCGTCGTTCTGCGGGATGAACTGCCACTTCATGCCGGTCGGGAAGCCCGCGCCGCCGCGGCCGCGCAGGCCGGCGTCCTTGACCAGGGCGATCACGTCGTCCGGCGGCATGGCGAGGGCCGCCTTGAGGCCCTCGTAGCCGTGGTGGCGGCGGTAGGTGTCGAGCGTCCAGGGACGGCTGTCGTCCCAGGAATCGGACAGGACCGGGGTGAGCAGCTTCTCGGCCGGCTCGGCGGACGTCATCACGCTTCGCTCCCTTCCTGGCCGTTGCCCTCGGGGCGGGAGGCGTCGGGGCGGGGCGGCTCGTTGCGCGGGGAGACGACCCTGGTGCCGGGGGCGCCGGGCAGGGCCTCGCCGCGGGACAGCCGCAGGCCGGCCAGGGAGGGCGCGCCGCCGGCACCGGACTCGTCGTTGGCGCCCGGGCGCTCGTCGGGGAAGCCGGCCAGGATCCGGGCGGTCTCCTTGAAGCCGCACAGCCGGGCGCCGCGGGTGGGCCGGACCTCACGGCCGGCGCGCAGGTCGTCGACCAGCTGCCGGGCGCTCTCCGGGGTCTGGTTGTCGAAGAACTCCCAGTTGACCATCACCACTGGCGCGTAGTCGCAGGCCGCGTTGCACTCGATGTGCTCGATCGAGACCTCGCCGTCCCCGGTGGTCTCGTTGTTGCGGATGCCCAGGTGCTCCTGGAGCTCGGCGAAGATCTGGTCGCCGCCGAGCACCGCGCACAGGGTGTTGGTGCAGACCCCGACGTGGTACTTCCCGGCCGGGCGGCGCCGGTACATGGTGTAGAAGGTCGCGACCGCGGTGACCTCGGCGGTGGTGAGGTCCAGCTGCTCGGCGCAGAAGCGGATACCGGTCGGGCTGACGAAGCCCTCCTCGGCCTGCACCAGGTGCAGCAGCGGCAGCAGCGCCGAGCGGGGCTGCGGGTAGCGGCCGATCAGCTCGGCCGCGTCGGCGGCCAGCCGGGCGTGCACCTCCTCGGGGTACGGTGCGGCCGGCAGTGCCGGCAGTCCGAGTTCGACGTTGGTCACCGGTCCACGCCTCCCATCACCGGGTCGATCCCGGCCACCGCGACGATCACGTCGGCCACCTGGCCGCCCTCGCACATCGCCGCCATCGTCTGCAGATTGGTGAACGACGGGTCCCGGAAGTGGACCCGGTACGGCCGCGTCCCGCCGTCGCTGACCACGTGCACGCCCAGCTCGCCCTTGGGCGACTCGACCGCCGCGTACGCCTGACCGACCGGCACCCGGAAGCCCTCGGTGACCAGCTTGAAGTGGTGGATCAGGGCCTCCATCGAGGTGCCCATGATCTTGCGGATGTGGTCGAGGGAGTTGCCCATCCCGTCCGGGCCGACGGCCAGTTGAGCGGGCCAGGCGATCTTCTTGTCGGCCACCATGACCGGGCCCGGCCGCAGCCGGTCCAGGCACTGCTCGACGATCCGCAGCGACTGCTTCATCTCCTCCAGGCGGATCAGGAAGCGGCCGTAGGAGTCGGCGCTGTCGGCGATCGCAACCTCGAAGTCGTAGTCCTCGTACCCGCAGTACGGGTCGGTCTTGCGCAGGTCGTGCGGCAGGCCGGTGGCCCGCAGGATCGGGCCGGTGGCGCCGAGGGCCAGGCAGCCGGGCAGGTCCAGGAAGCCGACGTCGACCAGACGGGCCTTGAACACCGGGTTGCCGGTGGCGAGTTTGTCGTACTCGTGCATCCGGGAGCGGAAGACCTTGACCGCCTCGCGGATCTGGTCGACGGCGCCGGGCGGCAGGTCCTGGGCGAGGCCGCCGGGGCGCACGTACGCGTGGTTCATGCGCAGGCCGGTGACCAGCTCGAAGACGTCCAGGATCAGCTCGCGGTCCCGGAAGCCGTAGATCATCAGGGTGGTGGAGCCGATCTCCATGCCGCCGGTGGCCAGGCAGACCAGGTGCGAGGAGATCCGGTTGAGCTCCATCATCATCACCCGGATGACGCTGGCCCGGTCCGGGACGTCGTCGGTGATGCCGAGCAGCCTCTCGACCGCCAGGCAGTAGGCGGTCTCGTTGAACAGCGGGGTCAGGTAGTCCATGCGGGTCACGAAGGTGGTGCCCTGGACCCAGCTGCGGAACTCCATGTTCTTCTCGATGCCGGTGTGGAGGTAGCCGATGCCGCAGCGGGCCTCCTTCACTGTCTCGCCGTCGATCTCCAGGATCAGCCGCAGCACGCCGTGGGTGGACGGGTGCTGGGGGCCCATGTTGACGATGATGCGCTCGTCGTCGGCCCGGCCGACCGCCTCGACCACCTCGCCCCAGTCGCCGCCGGTGACGGTGAAGACCCGGCCCTCGGTGGTCTCGCGGGCGTCTGCTTCCTCGGTCTCTCCAAAGTGCTGGGTGTTCATCAGCTGTACGACCTCCGCTGGTCGGGAGCCGGGATCTGGGCGCCCTTGTACTCGACGGGGATGCCGCCGAGCGGGTAGTCCTTGCGCTGCGGGTGGCCCAGCCAGTCGTCCGGCATCATGATCCGGGTGAGCGCCGGGTGGCCCTCGAAGACCAGCCCGAAGAAGTCGTAGGCCTCGCGCTCGTGCCAGTCGTTGGTCGGGTAGACGCTCACCACGGAGGGGATGCGCGGGTCGGCGTCGGGCGCGGTGACCTCCAGCCGGATCAGCCGGCCGTGGGTGATCGAGCGCAGGTGGTAGACCGCGTGCAGCTCGCGGCCCTTGTCGCCTGGGTAGTGCACGCCGCTCACGCCGAGGCACAGTTCGAAACGCAGCGCCGGGTCGTCGCGCAGGATGCGGACGGTCCTCAGCAGGTGGTCACGGTCGATGTGGAAGGTGAGCTCGCCGCGGTCGACCACGGTCTTCCCGATCACCTCGACCGGGTCCAGGCCCTGCTCCTCCAGGGCGCCCTCCAGCTCGTCGGCGACCTCGTCGAACCAGCCGCCGTACGGGCGTTCACTCGGGCCGGGCAGCGCGATCGGGGCGGACAGGCCGCCGAAGCCGGAGGTGTCGCCACTGCCCTTGGCGCCGAACATGCCCTGGCGGCGGCCGACCACCTCGACCGGGATCTCGCGGACCGGCTGCTCCCGGCGGGTCTCGGGTACCTGGTCGTTCATCGCAGCTGCTCCCGCATCTCACTGATCGGGGTGGCCTTGAGGGCGAGCGCCTCGCCGAGCTCCTCGGCCCGGCGCTTGTTCACGCCGAGCGGCTCGTGCTGGATCTTGTCGTGCAGCTTCAGGATGGCGTCCATCAGCATCTCCGGACGGGGCGGACAGCCGGGCAGGTAGATGTCCACCGGGACGATGTGGTCGACGCCCTGGACGATCGCGTAGTTGTTGAACATCCCGCCGGACGAGGCGCAGACGCCCATCGAGATGACCCACTTGGGGTTGGGCATCTGGTCGTACACCTGGCGCAGCACCGGGGCCATCTTCTGGCTCACCCGGCCCGCCACGATCATCAGGTCGGCCTGCCGGGGGGAGCCCCGGAAGACCTCCATGCCGAACCGGGCCAGGTCGTAGCGGCCTGCGCCGGTGGTCATCATCTCGATCGCGCAGCAGGCCAGACCGAAGGTGGCCGGGAAGAGTGACGCCTTGCGCACCCAGCCGGCGGCCGTCTCCACGGTCGTGAGCAGAAAGCCGCTCGGCAGCTTCTCCTCGATTCCCATCAGATCCCTCTCAATGCCCTCAAGACCGCTGATACGTGGGCCGGTTCTGGCTTGTCCGCTCTTTCACAAGCGGGCGCACAGCCGGCGGACGGGTGGGGTCACCACCCCGCGCTCGGACCACCCCGCGCTCAGTCCCACTCCAGGCCGCCGCGCCGCCACACGTAGGCGTACGCGACGAAGACGGTGGCGATGAACAGGAGCATCTCGACCAGCCCGAAGATCCCCAGGGCGTCGAAGGTCACCGCCCAGGGGTAGAGGAAGACGATCTCGATGTCGAAGACGATGAAGAGCATCGCCGTCAGGTAGTACTTGATCGGGAACCGACCGCCGCCCACAGGCTGCGGGGTCGGCTCGATGCCGCACTCGTACGCCTCCAACTTGGCCCGGTTGTAGCGCTTGGGGCCGGTGAGTGAGGCCATCACGACGGAGCCGACCGCGAACGCCGCCGCGATGGCACCGAGTACGAGGATCGGCGCGTAGGCATTCATAGCCCCCGCTCCCTCCGTCCAGTCGTCCTTGACTGCAGATCGGAACCGGCGGGTCACACTGAGGTGAACCCGCGTTCCAGTTCCCGAGATCCACCTCATGTGAGGCAGTTCACAAAGCCTGGAACGAGCGCATCCTATGCCTGTCGGCTTGTGATCTGCGACACGCAGTTCACCGCCATCTTTGTGATCTACGACACCATGTGAATGGTGTCGAATGTGAACATGCCCAGATTTGTCGACGCATAGCAGCCAAATGATCACAACCAGTCGCATTTACCTGTGAAGCGGCTGGTCAGGGGCATGGTCCTATATCAACCATGCATCGCCTTGGGCAAATTTCCAGGCGTCATGTTGACGTGTTATGGCGACTCACTCGGAGGGGTGGCGGGGGGCCGAACGCTCGCTTGACCCTTCGTTCACAAGCGCGCGAACTTGCCGTTGGGTGGGATTCCTCTCCCCCTCGCCGACCCGCCCGCCGCCGCCTGTGCCCGCCGCCTGTGCCCGCTTCCTCCGCCCGCTGCCTGCGCTGGGGTTGGCGGATCTGCGTGCGCTCGGGGCCGATTCGGCTGTGCGGCCGCGTGGGCCGCGCGTGGGCCGCATGGGCCTCGCGTCATTGGGGGCGGGCGGCGCCGACCATGCAGGCCTCACGGCCGCACAGCCGAAGCGGGGTCGGCGCCCTCGCCCGCGCCCACAGGCCCGCCGGCCGCCCGTGCAGGGCTGCGACCTCGCACAAGGCAGCGCTGACCTTGCCCGGAACCGGTCCACTCCGGCACTGCCCGCCGTGACCGGGGCCTGCTGCCTGCATGGGCCTTGGGCTGCCCGGGCTCTCGCCCTCCGGGCCAGGGCCGGTTACTGTCGGCCGGCCGCCTGCTCCCAGATCCAGGCCGCGATGCCCACCCGGTTACGGGCTCCGATCTTGCGCTGGATGTTGGCGAGGTGGTTCTTCACCGTCCCCGGAGAGATGAACAGCCCTGCGCCGATCTCGGCGTTGGTCGCGCCGTCTGCCACCAGCTCGGCGATCTCCCTTTCTCTCGTGGTCAGTTCCTCCGTCGGCCCGGCTGTCGGCGGCAGAGCCGCCTTGGCGCCCCGCCCGGGCTCCGGCTCCGGCTCCGCAGCCGGTAGTGCCATGTGCCGCAGGAGCCGGACAGTGATCTGCGGGCTGATCAACGCGTCCCCGGCCATCGCCGCCCGGACCGCCTCGATCAGCAGCACCGGCCCCGACCGCTTCAGCAGGAATCCGGCCGCCCCGTGCCGCAATGCCGTGTGCACGTACTCGTCCAGGTCGAAGGTGGTCACCACGATCACCTTGCACTGGTCGGCCAACTGGCGTGTGACCTCCAAACCGTCCAGCTTCGGCATCCGGATGTCCGCGAGCACCACGTCCGGCCGCAGTCTCCTTGCCTCCTGCACCGCTGCGGCACCGTCCGCCGCCTCAGCCACCACCACCATGTCCGGCTGGACGTCCAGGATCATCCGGAACGCACTGCGAACGTCCGCCTGGTCGTCCGCGATCAGGATCCGAACCGGCCCTGTGCCACTGCCCATATCCGCACCTCCCCGTTACCGACCCGCGTCGGCTTCTACGATCGCACCGGCCCTGCGCCGGCCTCCTCCAGCGGCAGCACCGCCGTCACCCTCCAGGCCTCCCGCTCGTGCGGGCCGGCTTCCAGCGAACCACCGAGGGCCTCCACCCGGGCCGCCAGCCCAGGCAGTCCGCTGCCACCGCCCCGGCGCGGCCGACCTGCCGGGCCCGGTGCCCGACCGTCGTTGGTCACGGTCAGCTCCAGCCGTCCGCCACTGCGGCGGGCCCGGATCTCGACCGCCCGCGCGGCCGGAGCGTGCCGCCGGACATTGGTCAGTGACTCGACCACGATCCGGTGGACGGTGCCCTCCACCTCGCGCGGCACCGGCTCCTCCGGCAGCTCCAACCGGACTTCGGAGCCGCCCGTCGCGGTGAACCGCTCGGCCACCCCGGCGAGTTCGGCGAGCCCGGGCTGCGGACCGCGGCCGCCGCCCTCCTCGCTGCGCAGCAGCTGTACCGTCCGGTCCAGCGAGGCCAGCGCCCGCTGCCCGGCCTGCTCTATTCGCTGGAACATCTCGGCCGCCCGGGCCGGGTCGATCCCGGCCAGGTAAGCCCCCGCCTGGGCCTGGGCGACCATGCCGCTGACATCGTGCGCCACGAAGTCGTGCAGGTCGTGGGCCAGTTCGAGTCGTTGTGCCCGCCTGGCCTCGGCCACCGCCTTGTTGCGCCCCTCGTCCAGGCCCCGCAGGTAGAGCCCGATCAGGACGGCCGGCAGGGAGAGCATCGATCCGAACCCGAAGAGCGTGAGCGTGTCCGCAGGCCCCTCGATGAACGCGAACCGGGACGGCCAGAGGGCGACCGCTCCGCATGCCGTCCAGGCCGCCGCCGCACACCGCGGACCGTCCTCGGCGCGCAGGCTGATGACCACCGACAGCAGCAGGACGGCCAGTTCGGCCAGGCCCAACAGCCCGGCCCAGCGCTGCCCCTCCACCCAACGGCCGAGGAGCCAGACGGCGACCGTGACCACGACCGATGCCGCCCCGAGCGCCATGGTCACGGCCGCCGCCCCGTACCGCCCCCGCGCCACCCAGGCCGGCGGCACCAGGAGCAGGACAACAGCGGACAGGATCTGAGTCATCGTCACCACCTCTCCTCGACTCTTCGACTGCCGTCACACTACGACGCCACCCAGGCGGCACGCCTGTGCCGATCGGCACATTTCAAAGGCGGGTTGAGCAGGAGGAACAGCCCGATCGGCATCTGCCGCGAACCCCTGACCGGCCTCCAGTCTTGAGTCATCGCACCGGCCACGGAGGCCGGAGCCGAAGGGAGTCCACCACCATGTCGAAGCTCGTGATCAACGCCCGCAGCACCACCCTCCGGGCCGAGGCGGCCGCCCCTGTCGTCCCGCCCGCCCCGCGCTGGGCCCAGCTCGCCGCCAAGGCCGCCGTCCTCACCACCGTCCCCTCGGGGCTGTGGCGGATCGTCTTCGGCTTCGGCGCCCCGATGGGTTTCACCGGCGCGACAGCCGCGGCGTACGCCGAGCACCAGCCGGGCTGGGGCACGGTCTACTGCGTGGCGCTGAGCGCCCTTGCCGAGGCACTGGCCTTCCTGACCCTGGGCCTGGTCCGGCCCTGGGGGCTGATCGCGCCCCGGTGGATCCCGCTGATAGGCGGCCGCCGGGTCAAGCCGCTCGCCGCGATCCTCCCGGCTCTGCTGGGCTCGGTGGTGCTCTCGGTCCTCGGTATGGAGGCGCTCTTCGGCGGCTGGGCACGCAACCTGGCCGATCCGGATTCGCCGCGTGGCTTCGCCGCCGTGGTCATGACGCTCGCGTACCTGCCCCTGGTCGCCTGGGGCCCGCTGCTCGGCGCGGTCACCCTCGACTACGCCCGCCGGACGCTGCGGCGCCGGTGACGAGGGCGGCTGGTCACACCCGGGCCGGCTCCGCGTTCGGCCCCACCGCGTCAGGCTCGCCCTCTCCCTCTCCCCGGCCTCTGGCCGGGCGCGGCGCGGGTGTGGTGCGCCGGCCCCATTCGGTCGCGACCAGCACCAGGGCTCCTCCGAGCAGGGCGAGCGGGCCCATCCGGTTCCCGGCCACGGTGATCCCGAAGACGGCGGCCCACAGCGGTTCGGTGCCGAGCAGCAGGCTCACCCGGGACGGCGAAGTGGCCCGCACGGCCCACATCTGGACGAAGAAGGCGAACAGGGTGCAGAACAGGGACAGATGGAGCAGCCAGGCCCACTGGCCGGCCCCGTACGAGCGCGCGACCGTCCAGGGCGCAGGCCCGACCGGCAGCGCGACGGCGGCGAACACGCCGGTGGCCACGGCAAGTTGGACCCAGGTGACGGCAAGCATGTCGGTGTCGCGGACGGCCCGGGTGCGGGCCGCCGCGAGGACGTACGCCGAGCGGACCAAGGCGGCGCCCAGCACCAGCAGATCACCGAGCGTGGGAGGACGCAGCCCGCCGTCGCCGGTGAGCAGGGCGACGCCCAGGACGGCCAGCCCGGCGGCCGCGAGGAAGGCCTTCGGTGGTGCGGTCCGACCGAGGGCGCTCTCGCCGAGCGGGGTGAGCACCATCGCGAGGCTGATGATCAGACCAGCATTGGTCGCGGAGGTGTGGACGGCGCCGTAGGTCTCCAGCAGGAAGATCCCGCTGAGCACCAGCCCCAGTGCGGCGCCGCCGAGCCACTCGGCACGGTTCAGCCTCCGCAGGGCACGCCACGCGACCACCCCGAGCAGCGGCAGCACCAGTCCGAACCGCAGCACGAGCATCGCCACCACCGTCCCGGGCTCGGCCACCCGCTGGACGGCGAGGAAGCTCGACCCCCACACCACGGCCACGAGCAGGACCGGAAGATCACGGAGGACCGACGAGGACGAACCCTCGGGCAGGTCGGAAGAGGAGGCTGGCATGCGGAAGATCCCTCCGAACGGACGGAACCGGCGGGCGCGAGTACCGTACGGCGTCGGACGGACCCAGGAGCCGGGCGGAAGGCCCGGCGGTGGACGGGGCGGAGCACGGAGCAAGGGGGCGCCATCTTCGCGCACCGGGCCGCCGATGATCAATGCCCTGTCCGGGCACGGGTGGGTCAGGCGGCGAGCAGACCGTTCGCCGCGGCGATCGCCTCGATGTCGGCCGGGGTCCCGGACATGATGGCGCGGACGTGCTCGGTGACCAGCTCGGTCGGCCAGTCCCACCAGGCCGAGCGGAGCAGGCGCTCGATGTCGGCGTCGTCGAAGCGGCGGCGGATCGGGCGGGCGGGGTTGCCTCCGACGACGGTGTACGGCTCGACGTCGGAGGTGACCATCGCTCCGGCGGCGATGATCGCGCCGTCGCCGATCCGGACACCCGGGAGAACGGTGGCCCCGTGACCGAACCAGACGTCGTTGCCGACCACCGTGTCGCCCCGGCTGGGCAGGCCCGTGACGATGTCGAGGGTCCGCTCGGTCCAACTGCCGCCGAACATTGTGAAGGGGAAGGTGGAGACACCGACGGACGGATGGGCCGCGCCGGCCATCAGAAAACGGGTGCCGGCGGCGATCGCGCAGTACTTGCCGATCACCAACCGCTCGGGGCCGTACGCATAGAGGACGTTGCGCTCCTCGAAGCGGGTGGCTCCGTCGGGGTCGTCGAAGTAGGTGTACTCGCCGACCTCGATCCGCGGGTCGGTGACGAGCGGGCGCAACAGGACCACCCGGTCGTGGCCGGCGAGCGGGTGGAGGGCGGCGGGGTCGGGGATGACAGTGGCGGGCACGCGAGCTCCTCTCGTAATGCGACTTGAGTCGCATTACGATGAGCATGGCATGACCGCCACCCCTCGGCAAGCCTTAACGCGACTGGAGTCGACTTTGACTGACCCCGCCCACCTCACGCCGGAACCCCGCACCCCCACCCCGCGCCCGGGCGGCCGCAGCGCCCGGGTCCGGACGGAGGTAGTCACCGCCACGCTCGCGGAGGTCGCCGAGAAGGGATACGACGGCCTCACCGTCGAGGCGGTCGCCGCCCGCTCCGGGGTCCACAAGGCAACCCTCTACCGGCGCTGGGGCGGGGTGGACGGCCTGGTCGCCGACGCCCTGACCGCCTCCGCCGACCAGACCTGGCCACTGCCCGACACCGGAGACCTCCAGCAGGACCTCCGCCGGATCACCCAGGAGGTGTTCAGCGTCTTCACCGACCCGAAACTCGGCCCCACGCCAACCGCGCTGATCTCCGCCGCCCAGCGCTCGGACACCGGGGCGGCCGCCCTGCGCGCCTTCTTCGCGGCCCGCCACCGCCAGGCCGCCGAGGTGGTCGAACGAGCCGCCACCCGCGGCGAGTTGCCCGCCGGGACGGACGGCACCGAGGTGGTACGGGCCGCCATCGCCCCGCTCTACTACCGCCTGTTCGTCTCCGGCGAGCCGCTCGACGCCCGCACCGCCGAGCGGGCCGCTGACGCCGCCGCCCTGGCCGCCCGCGCCGGACTCTTCACGCCCACCTCGGCCACCCCCGAGCAGAACTGACACACCATCACACGACCGCCGCCCGAGGAACCACGGCCGCCCCAACCCCTACCGCATCCCCATCAGGCCGTGGATGATGCACCCATGACAACCCCGCCGTCCACCACCCCCCGGAAGGCCCGTCACGTGAAGCGCAAGCACTGGGCGCTGGTCGCCGCTGCCACCGTCCTCCCGCTCGTGGCGAGCACCGGCACCGCCTTCGCGGAAGCCCCCGCGGCCCCCGCCCCCGCCGCAGGCTGCACCTACACACCGGCCGTCCCGGCCGACAACTTCAAGGGCATCCCGGTGTTCGACGCCAAGAAGGCGGCGAAGCCCTATCGCGCGACACTGCGGACCAGCCAGGGCCAGATCACCTTCGAGGCACTGACCGACAAGGCGCCCTGCACCACCTTCTCGTTCCGGTTCCTCGCCGAGCACGACTACTTCGACCGCAGCCACTGCCACCGCCTCACCACCCAGCGGATCTACGTCCTCCAGTGCGGCGACCCGACCGGCACGGGCAGCGGCGGGCCGGGCTACTCGTTCCCGGACGAGAACCTGACCGGCGCCACCTACCCGGCCGGCACCGTGGCCATGGCCAACGCCGGTCCGAACACGAACGGCAGTCAGTTCTTCTTCGTCTGGAAGGACACCAAGCTCTCCCCCGCCTACACCCCGTTCGGCCGGATCACCGCCGGTCTGGACGTCCTCCAGAAGATCGCCGCCGGTGGCGAGGACGATCAGAACAACCCGGGCGACGGCTTCCCCAACCTCCCGGTGAACATCCGCAACGTGAAGATCAGCGCCCGCTGACCCGGCGGGCCGCACAGCCCCGGCCCGCAGCCCACCCACCCCGTCCCCGTCCCCGCTCCCGTCCCCGCTCCCGTACGGTGACAGCACACCGACGACACCGCACGGGAGCAGGAGCAGCGCCGCATGGACAGCCGGATCTGGGAGAGCGTCGACCACTTGGTCGCGTGGCTGGACGAGCAGAGCACGCAGTCGCCCCAGGAGGAGCGGCTACTGCGCATCCTCAAGCTCTCCGAGGAGGTCGGCGAGGTCGGTGCGGCGGTCATCGGCGCCACCGGCCAGAACCCGCGCAAGGGGGTCACCCACACCTGGGAGGACGTCCAGCACGAACTCTGCGACGTCATCTTCTCCGCCCTCGTCGCGCTGAGGACCCTCACCCCCGACGCGGCCCGGGTCTTCGCCGAGCGCCTCGCCTACGTCGAACAGCGCTCCGCCGACTTCCGCCGACCGGCAGAGGCCCCCCAAGCGGCCGAAGGGGTGTAGACCACAACTCCCCCGGCGAAACGCGGCTCCGTCGACATCGGCCTTGATGAAGTACGGGTGGTCGCCGTGGGCAAGGCGGTTCTGGCCCCGAACATCACCCGGCGGCTGACCGACGACATCACCCGGCACCGGGCCGCCCAGGTCCCGGTGCCTGATGCCACTGACCTGACCTGACCTGACCTGACCGGTGCCTGATGCCACTGACCGGCGTCTGACGCCACTGGTCTGACCATCAAGCCCCGAAAATGAACCGGCCGGTCCTGCGGCGAACCGGCCGGCCGTGGGCAGGCGGCAAGACGGGATCAGGCGTTCGGCGCGATCCTGGCGAGGCCGTTGATCACGCGGTCCATGGCGTCGCCGCCCTGCGGATCGGTGAGGTTGGCGAGCAGCTTGAGGGTGAAGCGCATCAGCATCGGGTGGGTGAGGCCGCGCTGGGTGGCGAGCTGCATCACCTTGGGGTTGCCGATGAGCTTCACGAAGGCGCGGCCCAGCGTGTAGTAGCCGCCGTACACGTCCTTGAGGATGCGCGGGTAGGCCTGGAGGGCACGCTCGCGACCACCGTCGGTGACCCGGGCGAGGGCCTGCACGATGACCCCGGCAGCGATCTGGCCGGATTCCATCGCGTAGGCGATGCCCTCTCCGTTGAACGGGTTGACCATGCCGCCCGCGTCGCCGACGAGCAGCAGGCCGCGGGTGTAGTGCGGCTGCCGGTTGAAGGCCATCGGCAGCGCGGCGCCACGGATCGGCTCGGTCATGTTCTCGGGCGTGTAGCCCCACTCCTCCGGCATGCCGGCGCACCAGGCCTTGAGCACCTCGCGCCAGTCCAGCTCGCCGAACGCGGGCGAGGAGTTGAGGATGCCGAGGCCCACGTTGGAGGTGCCGTCGCCCATGCCGAAGACCCAGCCGTACCCGGGCAGCAGCTTGCGCTCGCCGCCGCGGGTGTCCCACAGCTCCAGCCAGGACTCCAGGTAGTCGTCGTCGTGGCGCGGCGAGGTGAAGTAGGTGCGGTAGGCGACGCCCATCGGACGGTCCTCGCGCCGGTGCAGGCCCATGGCGAGCGAGAGCCGGGTGGAGTTGCCGTCGGCGGCGACCACCAGCGGGGCCCGGAAGGTGACCGGCCGCTTCTCGTCGCCGAGCTTGGCGGTGACGCCGACGATCCGGCCGGTGCGCTCGTCCAGGACCGGCCCGCTGACGTTGCAGCGCTCGTAGAGCCGCGCGCCGGCCTTCTCGGCCTGACGGGCCAGCAGCTCGTCGAAGTCGGCACGCTTGCGCACCAGGCCGTAGTCGGGGAAGGAGGACAGCTCGGGCCAGTCGAGTTCCAGCCGGACGCCGCCGCCGATGATGCGCAGGCCCTTGTTGTGCAGCCAGCCGTTCTCGGTGGAGACGTCGATGCCCATGTCCACCAGCTGCTTGGTGGCGCGGGGGGTCAGGCCGTCGCCGCACACCTTCTCGCGCGGGAAGGCGGTCTTCTCCAGCAGCAGCACGTCCAGCCCGGCCTGGGCGAGGTAGTACGCGGTGGTGGAGCCGGCCGGGCCCGCGCCGACCACGATGACGTCGGCCGTGCTCTCCACGGGGCTGTCCGGCTTCGTCAGATCGGCTGCGGTCTCGGACACGTGGACACACTCCTGGAACTGCGGCTGGGGGACGGCGGCTTTGTCTCCGGCAGTCTAGTTCCGCTCACGCCACCGGATGCGCCCCCGCCCCCGACCACCGCCCCGGGCCGTGGAACCCGAACCGCGAGCACCGAGTCCTGGGACCCGAACCGCGGGCCGGAGCCCCGGGATCCGAATCGCGGGGCCCGAGCCCGCGGCCCGAGCCCGGGGACCCGAGCCGTCCGAGCCCGGCTACGCGATCTTGTAGGCCCGGTGCAGCGCGACGATCCCGCCGGTCAGGTTCCGCCAGGCGACCTTCGACCAGCCGTTGTCCTGGAGCCTGGCGGCCAGCCCCGGCTGGTCCGGCCAGGCCCGGATGGACTCGGCGAGGTAGACGTACGCCTCCGGATTGCTGCTGACGGCGGTGGCCACCGGCGGCAGCGCGCGCATCAGGTACTCGGTGTAGACCGTCCGGAACGGCGTCCAGGTCGGGGTGGAGAACTCGCAGATCACCAGCTTGCCGCCGGGCTTGGTGACCCGCAGCATCTCGCGCAGCGCCGCGTCGGTGTCCTGGACGTTGCGCAGCGCGAAGGAGATCGTCACCGAGTCGAAGGTGTCGTCCGCGAACGGCAGGCGGGTGGCGTCGCCGGCGGTGAGCGCCAACTCGGGGTGGCGGTGCTTGCCCTCGGTGAGCATGCCGACCGAGAAGTCACACGGGACGACCTTCGCCCCGGCCTCGGCGAAGGGCAGCGAGGAGGTGCCGGTACCGGCCCCGAGGTCGAGCACGAGGTCCCCCGGTCCGGCGGCCACCGCCTCGGCCACCGCCCGGCGCCAGGCGCGGGCCTGGCCGAGGGAGAGCACGTCGTTGGTGCGGTCGTACTTGGCCGCGACGTCGTCGAACATGGCGGCGACTTCGTGCGGCTGCTTGTCCAGAGAGGCTCGGGTCACACCCCCATTGTTCACCCTCACACGGACACCCCGACCAACGGGGCACGCCGGCCCAGAGCCGCACCCCCCGAGCCGCACCCCCGAGCCGGAGCAGCCCGCCGCACCAGCCCGCAGGCACCGGCACCGCCGCCACCGGGCGCGCCCCGTCAGTACTGAGCGCGCCGCCCGCCCGCGCGCCGACGGCGACGGGACCGCTTGCCGTGCGTTATCGCGGGCATCCCGTCCGCCAGCGCCTCGGTCGCCAGTGCGAGGTTGACGGCCAGCTTCCCCTGCCCGCCGCGGACCGCGAGGGCCTTGTGGTGCCGCCGGATGCGCAGCACGCAGATCGCGAAGAGCACGACGGCCACCGGCACGCTGTACCGGGCCAGGCCCACGCCGACCGGCTGCGGGTAGGTGTCGCCGCAGATCCGCACCGCGCCCGGGTCGTCGGCGGCGTGTTCCAGGCAGACCCTGTCGCCGAGCTTGGCGCCGTCCGAGAGCGGCAGCGCGGCCGCCGTGTGGGGCTCTCCGTCGGCCCGGTAGCTGACGGCGCTGTAGGTGCCGCCTCCGCTCGGGAGCTGGGTGACGACCCCGTCGACTCTCACCGGGTGCGCCTCGATCCGGTCGGCCTGGTCGGCCTGGCGCCAACCGAGCAGGCACATCCCGACGGCCAGCACGGCGCTGAGCACGGCGGCGAGGTACCAACCACGGCCCAACCGCGGTGTGCGCGGTGGGGGAACGGTCGCGGTTCGCATGGTTCCTGTCCTGGCTTGCCTTCGGGGCCGGGGACACGGCCCCGCCGCCCGCGGGCGCGGGTGGTGGTGTGGTGAGGGTACGGAGTGAGCTGTCCGGGATCGTATCCGCTGGCGGGCCCTCAGGTCACGATGAACCCGCAATCACTCTCCGCGACCAGCAGCGGAGTTCGGGTGCACACGAAGGAAGTCCCGTGCGCCGCAAGGAAATCCGCCTACTGGCGAGTACGTCACACTCGACGTGACGACCGTCTCACCGCCGGCGGTACACCAACCGTCCGCCCAGCACCGTGGCCAGGCACCCGCCCGCCACCGGTTCGGCGCCCCCGTCCCCCGCGACCGCGAACACCGCGAAGTCCGCCCGGCCCCCGGCCACCACCCGCCCGTGCACGGCCTCCGCGAACGGCAGGACGGCCAACGGGTCCAGCGGCCCCGCACCTCCGCCGCCCGGCCCTCCGGGCGAACCGGAGGGAGCCGGCAGCCCCACGATCCCCGACCGCGCCACGGCCGCCCGCACCGAGGCCCGTTCGAAGGGCCCGGCCACCACTGTCACCCCGTACCCGAGCATCCGCTGCAGCCCCCGCCGCGCACTGGCCCCGCACCGCGCCTCGTCGGTGGATCCGGCCAGCCCGTCCGCCACCGGCTCGACGCCGACCTCCTCCCTCGGGTCCGGGTGGTAGGCACGTTCCAACAGCCAGTGCCCGTACGGATTGCGCAGCCCCGGGGCGAGCAGGGCCGTTCCCCAGTCCCGCACCCGGGCGCCCGGGTGCGCGGCCGTCAGCTCCCGGTACGGCCCCACCGCCTCGATCAGCTCGCCACGCACCACCACCGCCCCGTCGGCGATGGACGGGGCGGTGGGATCGGCCGGGTCGGGCAGCACGAACGCCGCCCGGTGCAGAGTCAGCACAACAGCGCCTTCGACTTCGACGGCAACGGCAACGGCAACGGCATCAGCGACACCGCCGCCGGCACCGACACCGACACGAGAAGGGCCCCACGGGAAGGGACCGCAGAGGAAGGGGACTCAGTTGTCCAGGATCTTCAGCTCGGGGTGCGCGGTGCCGCCCTCGATCGCCGTGGAGGAGATGTGTGAGGCGACCCGCGGGTCGACCGGGTCGTTGGCCGGGTCGTCCAGCACCCGCAGGTGCTCGTAGGTGGTCGAGCGCTGCGCCGGGACGCGGTCGGCGGCCCGGATGAGGTGGATCAGCTCGGTGAGGTTGGAGCGGTGCTTGGCGCCCGCCGCCGAGACGACGTTCTCCTCCAGCATCACGGACCCGAGGTCGTCCGCACCGTAGTGCAGCGACAGCTGGCCCGCCTCCTTGCCGGTGGTGAGCCAGGAGCCCTGGATGTGGGCGACGTTGTCGAGGAACAGTCGGGCGATCGCGATCATCCGCAGGTACTCGAAGACGGTGGCCTGGGTCGAGCCCTTCAGGTGGTTGTTCTGCGGCTGGTAGGTGTACGGGATGAACGCCCGGAAGCCGCCGGTGCGGTCCTGCACGTCGCGGATCATCCGCAGGTGCTCGATCCGCTCGGCGTTGGTCTCGCCGGTGCCCATCAGCATGGTGGAGGTGGACTCCACGCCGAGGCCGTGGGCGATCTCCATGATCTCCAGCCAGCGCTCGCCGGACTCCTTCAGCGGGGCGATCGCCTTGCGCGGCCGCTCCGGCAGCAGCTCGGCACCGGCGCCGGCGAAGGAGTCCAGGCCCGCCTTGTGGATCCGGGTGATGGCCTCCTCGACGGAGACGCCCGAGATCCGCGCCATGTGCTCGACCTCGGAGGCGCCCAGCGAGTGGATCACCAGCTGCGGGAAGTCGGCCTTGATCGCCGAGAACGCGCGCTCGTAGTACTCCACGCCGTAGTCCGGGTGGTGACCGCCCTGGAACATGATCTGGGTGCCGCCCAGCTCGACCGTCTCGGCGCAGCGGCGCAGGATCTCGTCGAGCTCGCGGGACCAGCCCTTGTCGCTCTTCGGCGGCACGTAGAAGGCGCAGAACTTGCACGCCGTCACGCAGACGTTGGTGTAGTTGATGTTGCGCTCGATGATGTACGTCGCGATGTGCTCGGTACCCGCGTAGCGACGGCGGCGCACCGCGTCGGCGGCGGAGCCGAGCGCGTGCAGCGGCGCCGAGCGGTAGAGCTCCAGCGCCTCCTCCGGGGTGATCCGACCACCGGCGGCGGCCCGGTCGAGCACGGCCTTCAGGTCGGTGCTGGACGCATCGAGGGTGGTCGCTGCGAGCTCGGTCACCTGGCGGCCTTCTCTCTCTCAAGTGCAACTCGGGTACGGCCGAACCAGCCTACGCCAGCACATTCCGCCGCCCGCGTCAGCCCGCTGAACTGCGCACGGGCCGCCCCCGGGCGGTCTCCGGACCGCGCCCGAGCCGCCGGTCCCGGCCGAACGTCCCGGTCGGGCGCCCCGGCCGAACGTCACAGTCAGGCGCCCCGGCCGAACGTCACAGTCGGACGCCCCGGCCGAACGTCTCAGCCGCCCGTTCCGTTCGCCTTGCGCATCGTGCCGGCCGGGTTCCCGGCCGGAGGGTCTGCGGAGGTGAAACGGATCGTCCCGTCGGACTGGAGGGTGAGGGTCTCCGCGTCGGAGCCGCCGGTGCAGGCACCGGGGATCGAGGAGCGGACCAGCCGGGACTGGAACACCAGCTCGGTGGCGGAGGCGGACTTGAGCGTCCAGGCTCCCTCACAGCTGATCGGGAGCAGTCCGGAGACGGCGTTGCGGCTGGTGGTGCTCTCCTGGCCGACCGCCGCCGGACGGATGGTGAGCGTGGTGGTCCCGCCGGGCAGTCCCTTGTCGGTGACCATGTCCCCGCTCCAGGTGCCCAGGAAGGCGGCGGGCACCATGCTCGGCCCGCCCGTCCCGGGCGGCGCCGCACCCGGGCCGGACGCCGTCGCGCTCCCGGGGGCGCCGGAGGCCGAGGCCACCCCGGAGGAGAAGGCCCCGCTCGGCAGGACGGCCCGGCCCGGATCGACGGACACCTCCGGCAGCGGCCCGGGCGAGGGCCCCGACACCGCCGGTTCGGCCCGGTGCAGCCACCCGTACAGCCCGTACCCACCGCCCCCGAGCACCACGAGCGCCGCCGCGACCGCAACCGCGATCCGGGCACTGCGCGGCCGCGCCTTCGCGGGTCCGTCCCACACACCGACGCACAGCGGCAGGTGGTCCCCCTCCCCTTCCGGCCCGACCCCGGACACGAAGGTCGGCGTCCGCATCGCACCGACCACCGCACCGGAAGCCGTCGCGCCGGAGGCCACCGCACCGGAAGCACTCGTATCCGAAGCCACCCCGCCCGAAGCCACCGCCCCCGGCTCCCCGTCCGGTTCCAGGTCCAGGTCCAACAGCTCCACCGCACTGCGACCCACCCCCGCCGCCAGCTCCGCGGGCAGCCAGCCGCCCTGCGACAGCCGGGTGGCGGCGGTGCCGTCCGGGTCCAGCCGGGCGCGGAGCTGCTGCGGGGTGGGCCGGGCGGCCGGGTCCTTGGCCAGGCAGTCGAGGACGGTCCCCCGCAGCGGCTCGGACAGCCCGGCCACGTCCGGTTCCTCGTGCAGCACCCGGTAGAGCAGGACGGCCGCGCTGACCCCCTCTCCGAAGGGGTGAACGCCGCTCGCGGCGAAGGCGAGGACGGTACCGAGCGAGAAGACGTCCCCGGCCGGCCCGACCGTCTGCCCGCTCGCCTGCTCGGGTGACATGAAGCCGGGCGAACCGACCACGTAACCGGAACGGGTGAGACCGCCGGCGGCATCCAGGGCCCGGGCGATCCCGAAGTCGATCAGCCGCGGCCCGTCCAGGGTGAGCAGCACGTTGGAGGGTTTGACGTCCCGGTGCACCAGGCCGAGCCCGTGGACGTGGGCCAGTGCCTCGGTGAGCCCGACGCCGAGCGAGCGCACGGCCGGGTCGGGCAGCGGCCCGTACGTCCGGACGGCGTCGCCGAGCGCGGGGCCCGCCACGTAGCCGGTGGCGACCCAGGGTTGTGCGCCCTCGGTGTCGGCGTCCAGCACAGGCGCGGTCCAGGCACCGCCGACCCGCCGGGCGGCGGCCACCTCCTGCCGGAACCGGGCGCGGAACTCGGCATCGTCAGCGAGCTCCGACCGCACCACCTTGACGGCGACGGTGCGCCCGCCGGCTGTCCGGCCGAGGTAGACCCGGCCCATCCCGCCCGCGCCGAGCCGCCGCAGCAGCCGGTAGCCGCCCACCTGGCGCGGATCGTCCGACCCCAGTGCCCGCATCCCCGCACGCTCCCCTCGCCCTCGCACGCGCGCCCCGCCGACCACCGACCGGCCGTCAACCGGCCGCCGTCAGCTGCCAGCTGTCGACCGGCCACCGCCCGGCCGCCGGACGCGCCTCGGGTGCAGACCGTACCGGGCCCGGCCGAGCCCCGTCCGCCCCTCGGACGGGAGCGGACGGGAACAGGGGCACGACGGAGCCCAGGGCCGAACGCGTCCTACGACCCCAGCGGCAACGCCACCGGCTCCAGCCGCCGCACCACGACGTCCGGGGCGAACCCGCTGTCGTGCGCGACCCGTCGGGCGAACTCCGCGACGCCGGCCAGCTGCCGCTCGCCGAGCGAGAAGTCGAGCGCCTCGCTGAAGTACCGCTCCAGCACGTCCGCGCCGAAGGACTCCCAGCGGGCGGCCTGCTCGGCGACCTTGGCGGCCTCCACCAGCGACAGGTCGCGGGACTCCAGGAAGGCCCGGTGCACCGCGGCGGTCAGTTCCGGGGCGCGCTCGGCGAACTCGCGCCGCACCGCCCAGACCGCGAAGACGAACGGCAGGCCGGTCCACTCCTTCCACATCTCGCCGAGGTCGTGGACGGTCAGCCCGAGGTCGGCGGCCTGCCCGAGGTAGGCGCGCAGGGCCGGGTCGCCGATCAGGACGGCGGCGTCGGCTTCGGCGAGCATCGCGCTGAGGTCCGGCGGGCAGCTGAAGTAGTCCGGGCGCACGCCCTCGCGCTCCTCCAGGAGCAGCCGGGCGAGTCGTACGGAGGTGCGGCTGGTGGAGCCGAGGGCGACCCTGCGGCCGTCGAGGTCGGCGAGCGGCACCTTGCTCACGATCAGGCAGGACATCACCGGGCCGTCGCTGCCGACCGCGATGTCCGGTAGGACCAGCAGGTCGTCCGCGTTGCGCAGGTACTCCACGCAGGTGATCGGGCCGATGTCCAGGGCGCCGCCGACGAGCTGGTCACTCAGCTTTTCCGGGGTGTCCTTGGTGAGATCCAGATCGAGCAGATTGCCGGTCCTGGCGAGCCCCCAGTAGAGGGGAACGCAGTTCAGGAACTGAATGTGGCCGACTCGCGGCCTGACCGGGGTGTTCTGCCGGGGCTCCCGCGTCCGCGCGTCCGGTGTTCGTGCTTCCGGTGCTGCCACTGCGCCGCTCCCTTGCTGTCCGTGCCTCCCCGCAGCGTATGCCTGCTGTTCGCGGCGGCTCGCACCGGCCACCCGACGCGCCCTCACGCGCCGTGGACGAGCCTTTCCACGCCCGCTCCCGCCCTTACGACACGCGCCTTCCACGCCGGAAGTGACCTCTGGTCGTCACAGCGGCCGCATGCTAGCGTTGCCCTCAGTTGCAGTTTGATTCCCCTTGCAGTACTTGAAGCCTGCGGAGCATGTAACCGCAGGCTTTTTGTAGTTTTTCAGCAATATCGAAAAATTTCGGACACGTCCGGAGGCAGGGCGATCAGCGCAGCGGACCGGGTGTCACACGGTGTGGCCCCCGACACGCATCGCAAGGAGAACGGCATGGCTCAGGGAACCGTCAAGTGGTTCAACGCTGAGAAGGGCTTCGGCTTCATCGCCCAGGAGGGCGGCGGCCCCGACGTCTTCGTTCACTACTCCGCCATCAACGCGAACGGCTTCCGTTCGCTGGAGGAGAACCAGACGGTCACCTTCGACGTCACCCAGGGCCCGAAGGGCCCGCAGGCGGAGAACGTCACCGCCGTCTGACCATCCTCTGATGATCTGATCGCTCGGGACCCGTGCGGGTCCACCGGCGGCTCCCGACAGTCGCCACCATGAGCACAAGAGCAGTACCCAAGGGGGCCCGCCCACCCGGCGGGCCCCCTGCCTTTTCGAACGCATCCGCCCGAACGTCAAACCCCGCGTTCGAACATGAAGTTCGAACATGAAGTTCGGGTGCGGAACGCATGAATGCGGAAAGGGCCCTCCCCCGTCACCGGGAGAGGGCCCTTTCCATGGCGTCGATCGAACGCCCCCTCTGGCATCCGATCGGACGTCCGGACCTCAGGCCGTGGCCGGGGCCGCCCCGCTCTGAACGGCGACGGTGGCGGGCTCCGCGTCCTCGTCGTACAGGTCCCCGGACGGGTTGTTGTACGCGGTGACGTCCAGGATCTTCTCCCGGGCGGCGACCACGATCGGCACGACGACCTGGCCGGCGACGTTGGTCGCGGTGCGCATCATGTCCAGGATCGGGTCGATGGCGAGCAGCAGGCCGACGCCCTCCAGCGGCAGGCCCAGGGTGGACAGGGTCAGCGTCAGCATGACGATCGCACCGGTGAGGCCCGCGGTGGCCGCCGAGCCGACCACCGAGACGAAGGCGATCAGGATGTAGTCCTTGATGCCCAGCTCGATGTTGTAGACCTGGGCGACGAAGATCGCGGCGACGGCCGGGTAGATCGCGGCGCAGCCGTCCATCTTGGTGGTGGCGCCGAACGGCACGGAGAAGGACGCGTACTCGCTCGGAACGCCGAGCCGCTCGGTGACGCGGCGGGTGACCGGCAGGGTGCCGACCGAGGAGCGGGAGACGAAGGCCAGCTGGATCGCGGGCCAGGCGCCCTTGAAGAAGTGCAGCGGGTTGAGCCCGGCGGCGAAGCGCAGCACCAGCGAGTAGACGACGAACAGGACCAGCGCGCAGCCGACGTAGATGTCCAGGGTCAGCGTGGCGAAGGGCTTGAGCAGGTCCCAGCCGTACTTGGCGACGGACTTGCCGATCAGGCCGAGGGTGCCGAGCGGGGAGAGCCGGATGACCCACCACAGCGCGGTCTGGGTCAGCTCCAGCACGGACTCGCTGAGCCTGAGGACCGGCTCGGCCTTGGCGCCGAGCTTGATGATCGCCGCGCCGACCACGACCGCCAGGAAGACGATCTGGAGCACGTTCACCTTGGCGAAGGAGTCGACGATGTTGGTCGGGAAGATCCCGGTCAGGAAGTCGATCCAGGTGCCCTTGGAGTCGAGCGCCTTGAGGCCCTCGGTCTTCAGGTTGGTGCCCTCGCCCGGGTTGGTCAGCAGGCCCAGGCCCAGGCCGATGCCGACCGCGATCAGCGAGGTGATCATGAACCAGAGCAGCGTGCGGGTGGCCAGGCGGGCCGCGTTGGTCACGTTGCGCAGATTCGCAACGCTCACCACGATCGCGGTGAACACCAGCGGCGGGACGGCCAGCTTGAGCAGCTGGACGAAGATCTTGCCGATGGTCTCCAGGGTGGTGGCCAGCCAGGAGATGTCGGCGGCCCGGGCCAGGTAGCCGAGGCCGACACCGAGCACGAGGCCGGCGACGATCTGCACCCAGAAGGGCGTCTTGCGGACACGGGCGAGCACGGACGGCGACGAGGTCGCCTCGGGCGCTGTGGACATGGGGGAGCGTCTCCGGGGGAGGGCGTTGCTGACGGTGAGGTGGGGGCGGAGCAGGCGGCACGGCGCGGGGCCGGACGGAAGAGGTCGGACCCCCGGTCAGGGGCGTGCCGCCGCGGTACAGCTCAAGGAAGTACAGCGCTTGGCGCGACAACGGCGCGGGCTGTCCACAGCACCGGTCAGAGCGCACGGGCGGGCGGCGCCGGGCAGCGGGCCCGGGCCGTGCGTCCGCAGTGCGTCTGAGGCTGTCATGCCCGATACGTTAGCAGCAAAGGTTTGAGATGTTCAAAGTACTTGTTTGAGGTCACGCAGAGTCCCTGCCCACCCCGGGCCCGCCGCGAACCCCAACTCCGGACACGAACGAAGCTGACGCCCCATCAGATCGACTCGACAGTCCGATTGACCGCTGAACGGTTATACGTATAACTTTGGCGGCGTCCCCGCCCCTGCCTGCCCACCCGGAGAGGACGCCGATGGGCTACCTCGCCCTGCTCCGTGCCCCGCACGTCACCCGCCTGCTGCTCGGCACCCTGCTCGGCCGTCTGCCCGCCGGCATGACCGCCCTCGTCATCGCCCTCGCCCTGCGCGACGCCGGGGTGGCGTACGGCCGGGTCGGACTGGCCACCTCCGCCTACGCGATCGCCGCCGCCGTCGGCGGGCCGGTGCTCGGCCGGATCGTGGACCGCACCGGACAGCCGCGCGTCCTGCTCGCCTCCGCCGTGGTCGCCGGCGGCGGGTACGCGCTGCTCGCCCTCGACCCCGGCTCCGCGATCGGCGCACCGGTCGGCGCCGCGATCGCCGGCCTCGCCATGCCCCCGCTGGAGCCCTGCCTGCGCTCGCTCTGGCCGGACGTGGTCGAGGAGAAGCAGCTCGACACCGCGTACGCCTTCGACTCCGCCTCCCAGCAGATCCTCTACGTGGCCGGCCCGCTGGCCGTCGCCGCCATCTCCGGGCTGTTCAGCCCGGTCGCCGCACTCTGGGTGGCCGCCGGACTGGGACTGGCCGGCGCGCTGATCGTGGCCACCACCGGGCCCGCACGGGCCTGGCGCGCCCCGGCACGGGAGCAGTCCGCCGGACTGCTCGGGCCACTGCGCTCCCCCGGGCTGGTGCTGCTGTTGGTCGGACTGGCCGGGGCCGGTTGGGCGGTCGGCGCGCAGAACGTGCTGTTCATCGCCTATGCCGAGCAGCACGTCGGCACCCTGCCCGGCGGCGGAGGCACCCTGCTGGCGCTGGCGGCACTCGGCGGCCTGCTCGGCGCACTCGCCTACGGCGCGGTCAAGTGGCGGCAGACCACCGCCACCCGCACCTGGATGATGGCCCTCGCGATGGCCGCCTCCTACCTGCCGCTGATCGCCTTGCCCGGGCCGTACCCGATGGCCGCGCTGGCCTTCCTCTCCGGAATCATGCTGGCCCCGCTGCTGGCGGCGGCGTTCGTGCTGGTCGCCGAACTGGCGCCGACCGGCACCGTCACCGAGGCCTTCGCCTGGCTGGTGACGCTGTTCGCCACCGGCAACTCGCTCGGCTACGCCGTCTCCGGCAAGCTCGCCGAGGGCTCGCTGCGCCCGGTGGCGCTGTGCGCGGTGGGTGGGATCGCGCTCGGCGGGCTGCTGCTGTTCGGTGCCCGGCGCTGGTTCCACCCGGCGCCGCTCGCCCCCACCGCGCAGCCCGTCCCGGTGGGCTGACCCACCCCCACGAACGACTGCGCCCGCCGGTGGTCTGGCCGGCGG